>JBEKKY010000141.1:0-8569 GCA_050010475.1 Acidobacteriota bacterium
GCTACGAGCCGCAGGATAAGCCCCAGGTGGAGCCTGTGGAAGAGAATGGCCGGCGCATTTTAAAGGTCGCCGTGACCGATCCCGTTCTGGGCACTGAGCTTGCGATCGACGCCGATGCGATTGCCCTGGCCGCCGCCATCATTCCCTCCGCCGGAAGCAAGGAAATTGCCGGATTATTCAAGGTGACCTTGAACCCGGATGGTTTCTTCCAGGAAGCCCACGTCAAACTGAGACCTGTCGATTTCGGCGCGGAAGGGGTTTACCTGTGCGGGATAGCGCACTATCCCAAGCATATATCCGAAGCCGTCAGCCAGGCGTATGGAGCGGCCGGCCGGGTGTTAACTTTGCTCTCGCATGATACGGTCACCGCATCGGGCTCGGTTTGCATAGTCAATGAGAGCGAGTGTGTGTCGTGCGGAGCATGCATCACGGCCTGCACGTATGGCGCGATAGAGTTTTATGAGTCACCAACAGGCAAAAAGGCCAGGGTCAATCCTGTCCTCTGTAAAGGAGATGGCCTCTGCAACACAAAGTGTCCGACAGGGGCTATTGTTCTAAAGCACTATCTCGATGAAGCAATCATAGATCAGATTGACGCGGCGGTTCCTGAAGCATTTGTCGCCTAGTGAACACCGCAGGGATTACTGAGAAAGGAGGTGGGAAAGAATGAGTACAGGACTTACATTCAAGCCAAGGATCCTGGGTTTTGTATGCAATTGGTGAGCATACGGCGCTGCCGACCTGGCTGGAGTTTCCAGACAACAATATGCTACAGACATTAAACTCATCCGCGTAATGTGCAGCGGGAGAGTCGACCTGTCGTTTGTACTCCGCGCTTTCTCAAATGGAACGGATGGGGTGTTTATCGGCGGTTGTCATCTTAACGAGTGCCATTATATAACAAATGGAAACCACCATGCCTACGCCATGGTGCAACTCTGCAAGAAACTGCTGGGGCACATGGGGTTGAATCCCGAAAGGTTAAGGATTGAGCAGATGTCTGCCGGCGAAGGGATTCGTTTCGCCGAATTCATGAATGACTTTTCCAGGAAGATAAGAGAGTTGGGACCTCTTGGCAAAGGCGAAGGAATAGATGCAGACGGACTGAAGTTCAAACTTGATGCGGCTACAAGATTAGTCCCATACATCAGGCTGGTGGAAAGGGAGAGGCTGAGAGTGCGTTGTGGTTCGGCGGAAGAGTATGCCGAATTTTTCGTCAGTGATGAGGTAAACAAATTGTTCCAGGAATTGATTGCAGATAAATTGGCAATAAGCCAGATTATGCTGCTGTTGCGCGAAAAACCGCGTTCCACCGGAGAAATCTCTGAAATTCTGGGCGTATCCCCGTCTGAGGTATCCAGACACCTGAGCATTTCAGCAAAGCAGGGATTAGCCAGGTTCGATGAAAGCCAGAAACGCTTTGTTGCTGCCTGAGGCAAGAAAGCCGGGACAGGGTTAGGGGGGAAAGAGAGTTAGGACAGCGGCTATGGATAACGATAAAATCGATAAGATTCTGGATAAATATCCGGGTGATGCCAGTTCACTCATTCAAATATTGCTGGAGGTTCAGCGCGAAAATCGCTGGCTTCCTAAGGAAGCATTAGAAAAGATCAGCAAGAAATTAAGCGTGCCACTAAGCCAGATACAGAATATAGTCACTTTTTATAAAGTCTTCAGTTTAATGCCAAAAGGACGTCATGAAATCCACGTATGCACAGGCACTGCCTGTCATGTTCGTGGTGCGCCACGTCTTCTGGACTCGGTTCAAAGCCATGTTGGAATCAGTCCCGGCGAAACGGACTTGGATTTAAAGTTCAGCCTGGAAACTGTTAACTGCGTCGGCTGCTGCGCCTTAGGACCGGTGGTGGTAATCGATGGCCAATACCATGGGCAGATGAACCCTCGGAAGGTCACGGGAATGCTTAGCGCTTACGATACCGGGGCGGGGAAGGTGGAAGAATGACGAGACTTGAGAATGCAGAGCAGCTGAAAAGGCTCAGGGAGACGCTCGTCGATGCTGTGAAACCGGACATGCCCTACGTGTCGATCTGCGGCGGCACGGGTTGTCTTGCCTGCGGCAGCCAGCCCGTTGTCGACCAGTTCAAACGGCTGCTCGCGGAGCGGGGCCTCGAGGAGAAGTGTCTGCTCAAGACTACCGGGTGCCACGGGTTCTGCGAGCGGGGACCTGTCGTCGTCATCCATCCCCAGGGTATTTTCTACCAGCAGATGAAGCCGGCGGACGTCGAGGAGGTCATCGAGAAAACGATCGAGAAGAGCGAGATCGTTCATCGGCTCCTCTATCGGCACCCGCAGACCGGAGAGGAGATCGTTCGCGAAGAGGATATTCCCTTCTACAAGTACCAGAAGCGCATCGTCTTGGCCAGCAACGGCGAGCTCGATCCGCGTGACATCGAGGACTACATCCGGCTGGGCGGGTATCAGGGCTTGGCTAAGGCGCTGTTCGAGATGACCCCAGAAGAGGTGATCGGGGCGGTCAAACAATCCGGTCTCAGAGGTCGCGGCGGGGCGGGTTTCCCGACCGGGATAAAGTGGGAGTTCTGCCGAAAGAGCCCGGACGATATCAAATACATCATCTGCAACGCGGACGAAGGTGACCCGGGCGCCTACATGGATCGCAGCGTCCTGGAGGGGAACCCCCACTCGGTGATCGAAGGGATGATCATCGGCGGCTACGCCATCGGCGCCAGCGAGGCGTACGTCTACGTCCGCGACGAGTATCCCCTCGCCATCGAGAACCTGGCGTTCGCCCTGGAGGAAGCCAAGAAGCGGGGGCTTCTCGGCCGTAACCTCCTGGGCTCCAGTCACACCTTCAACGTGAAGATCAACCGCGGTGGCGGCGCTTTCGTTTGCGGTGAGGAAACGGCTCTCATCAGGTCTCTGGAGGGCAAGGCTGGAGAGCCAAGACAGAAGCCACCCTATCCGGCCGTGAAGGGGCTCTGGGGCAAGCCGACAGTTATAAATAATGTGGAGACATGGGCCAATGTTGCCTTGATTATTAACAACGGGGCTGATTTCCTTGCCTCAATAGGTACTGAGGGGAGCAAAGGCACCAAGATATTTTCATTGGTTGGTAAGGTGAAAAATACCGGCCTCGTAGAAGTGCCCATGGGCATAACTCTGAGAGATATTATCTATAAGGTGGGCGGTGGCATCCCCGGAGACAAGGCGTATAAAGCAGTGCAGACTGGCGGTCCATCAGGAGGATGTATACCTGCAGAATATCTGGATATAAAAGTCGACTTTGAAGAACTGGCCAAAGTTGGCGCAATCATGGGTTCAGGCGGCATGATCGTAATGGATGAAAGCACCTGCATGGTTGATGTCGCCAGGTACTTTCTTAATTTACTAAATGATGAATCGTGCGGCAAATGCACCCCATGCCGTGAAGGCATCAGGCAGATGCTTAAGATTCTGACAAATATCACCAAGGGAAAGGGGAAAGAGGGGGACATTGAGCTTCTGGAGGAGATATCCGAGACAGCCAGGGGCGCCTCACTATGTGCTTTGGGCGGGACCGCTCCTAACCCGGTTCTAAGCACGATTCGCCACTTCAGGAAGGAGTATGAGGAGCACATCAAACGGAAGCGATGCAGTGCAGCGGTGTGCAAAGCGATCATCTCGTCGCCCTGTCAGCACACCTGTCCCATCGACACCAAGGCGCCGGTTTACATCGCTCAGATTGCCCACGGCGATTTCGATGCCGCGTGGAAGACCATTTCGATGGACAACCCACTGCCCGGAATCTGCGGTCGGGTGTGCCACCACCCGTGCGAACGGAAGTGCCGCGCCGGCGACGGCGGAGACGCAATCTCGATCCGCGCGCTGAAGCGGTTCATCACGGACTACGCCGAGCAGAAGGGATTGAAGCCCGCAGCCAGCAACGGGCATCCGAAACGGACGGAACGCATCGCCATCATCGGTGCCGGCCCTGCGGGACTTGCCTGCGGCCATCGACTCGCCATGAGGGGGTTCGGCGTGACCATTTTCAATTCGCTTCCGATACCGGGGGGGATGCTCGTGGCCGGAATCCCCCAGTACCGCCTGCCCCGTCGGGTCGTCGAGCGGGAAGTCGAGAGGATCCAAGCCGCGGGGGTCGAAATCCAAAACAACAAGAAGCTCGGCAGGGACTTCACCATCGACGACCTGACCAAGCAGGGCTACAAGGCCATGTTCCTTGCCACCGGCGCTTATCGGAGCATGCCGCTCGGCATCGCGGGTGAAGATGCCCAAGGCGTCATGAAATCGATGGAGTTCCTGACGGACGTGAACGTGAATGGGAGCAAGGCAATCGGGAAGCGAGTCGCCGTCGTCGGTGGCGGCAACTCCGCCGTCGACGCCGCCCGCGTCGCGTGGCGACTCCCCGGCTGCGAGAACGTCACCATTATCTATCGACGAACCCGTGCCGAGATGCCGGCTTTCAAGGAAGAAGTCGATGCCGCGATCGAAGAGGGCATCGAGATCCACTTCCTCGCGAATCCCATCAAGGTGCACGTGGAGCAGGGGCGCGTCAAGGCCGTCGATTGCATCCGGATGAAGCTCGGTGACTTTGATTCCAGCGGAAGGCGCCGACCCGTGCCCATTGAGGGCTCGGAGTTCAGGGTCGAGGTAGACACCCTGATCACGGCGGTCGGCGAACGCCCGGATACCTCCTACATCGGAGGGAATGCAGGGCTTGCGCTCACTGCCTGGGAGTCGATCAAGGCCGACGAGGAGACCATGAGCGCCAACGTCCCTGGCGTGTTCGCGGGCGGCGACGCCGTCACCGGACCGAACACGGTCATCGACGCCATCGCCGCGGGCCAGCGAGCCGCGGAGTCGATCGAGCGGTGGGTAGGCGGCGTGCCCCTCGAACGGACGTATGAGGTCACCAAGCCGTACATGCGCGTCGATGCCGTGAGCGTGCCTGAGGACGAGATGAAGGATTCTCGACGGGCGCACGCCGAAGAGGTGCCCATCGCAGGACGGGCCGGGAGTTTCGAGGAAATCGTCCCTGCCCTGACAGCAGACGAGGCGATGAAAGAAGCGCGCAGGTGTCTCCGATGTGATCTGGGCTAGGTTGGACCCGGTGCTCCTATCCTTGAAGAGGCCAGAATTCGAGCCAGAGAGAGTAAAGAAAGATGAGTGAAATCCTTTTAGAGATTGATGGTAAGGAAGTTAAAGCAAGGGAAGAGATGACCATTTTGGATGCCGCCCAAAGTGTGGGGATTTTTATACCTACTCTTTGTCACCACGAAAAGTTGGAACCCTATGGGGCTTGTCGAATTTGCACAGTAGAAGTGGAAACCGGCGGCAGGACAAATTTGATTGCTGCCTGCGTTCGCCCGGTAGAAAAAGGTCTGGTCGTGAGAACCAGATCCGGGAAGGTGGATAAAATTCGCAAAATGCTTTTGGAGGAGCAACTGGCTCATGCTCCGGATTCCGTGGAATTGCAGAAATTGGCTCAACAGTATGGTGCAGACAAGAACCGTTTTGAAAAAGAGTCCTCATTCTGCATCCTTTGTGGTCTGTGTGTCAGATACTGTGCTGAGGTCAAGAAAAAGGACGCTCTCGGATTTGTCGAAAGAGGACCAAAACGGGAGATCAGTTTCGTTCCGGAAATAGCTTCCAAGGAGTGCTGGAAATGCAAAGAGTGTTTTCCGCTTTGCCCGACTTCGGCACTGCAGGCTACTTACGTTTTAACTGAAGCGCTCGCGTTTCCTGCATCTTCCAAAGCCTTTGAGTCTTAGCTGGGAAAGCTCTTTGTGGACGGAAAACAGGAATTTTAAAAAGCAACCACGAATTACACGAGTTGCACGAAAACAATCCTTTGTGCTCCGGCGCATGGGCCAGCTGGTGGATAGGCGAAACAAACTGCCTTTGTCATAGGGAGCTATTCGAATCCAGTGTTTTCAGGGCCGCGGGCGGCGCGCTCTTCCGCGCGAAACGGGAAGGGAAGGACGGATCCTGGCACGCCGAACTCGGCACGATCGCCGAAGAACCCAAGGCGTAGAAAACACGGGAGGGCGGAGCTCAAAGGCCCCTCGTGCGCCAGACGCTGCCAGCCGAGAAGGGCCTTGGGTCGGATTCCGCAATCGGAGCGAGCTCGTGGTTGATAGCCTCCTGGAGAATCGCATCGATGAGCCGGTAGGCGGCGTGCCCCGACTTGCGCGTGTCGCCGGTTAGGACAGGCCGGGCCCGTCCACCGGAATTCATCAGAGGGAGGAAATAAAAATGGCTGAAAAAAGTGAAATGAAATTTGGATCCGTGCAAGAAATTTTAGAATTTGCAATTCAAAAAGAAGCGGAGGCGCATGATTTCTATCTGGAATGGTCCGGACGGATGGAAAAAGCATCGATGAAAAAAAAGCTGCAGGATTTCGCTAATGAAGAAATGAAACATAAGGAGAAGCTCACTGCGATTAAAGCGAACAAATTGCAAATGCAGGCCTTAAGCCCTGAAAAAAAAGTAATTGATCTTAAAATCGGCGACTATCTTGTAGATGTGGATCCAAGTACTGATTTGGACTATCAGGGTGCGCTAATTTTGGCGATGAAAAAAGAGAAGAAAGCTTTCAAGCTCTATAATGATCTCGCAGAGATGACTCAAAATGAAAATATCCGCACTTTATTTTTAGGGCTTGCTCTGGAAGAAGCCAAACATAAGCTGAGATTGGAAACTGAGTATGATGAGTATATCCTGACTGAAAATTAAACTGGAAATCAATTGAAGTCGTTTTCGTTGAATATGGATTTTTTCAGTGAGTACGAATATAAGTGGTGCATAGGTTTGGGGGATCCATATCTTTTAAAATATCGGATGGCAGTCTAACCATAAACTCCATTCTCTGGGGGGCAAACAAGTGGAACTTGACGGAAAGGTAGCGATTGTAACAGGGGCGAGCCTTGGAATCGGAAGCGCCTGTGCGCTCGATCTCGCCAAAAACGGCGCAAATGTCGCCATTAACTACCGCAAGCACGATACGGAAGCGAACGCGATCTGCGATCAGATCAAATCGATGGGCCGGAAGGCGCTTGCAGTCCGTGCCGATGTTGCTGTTTTCAATGATGCGCAGGCGATGGCGGCCACGGTCCTCAAGGAATTCGGGCGCATCGACATCCTGGTCAATAATGCCGGCGTAAATCGCGACGCCGTGATCTGGAAAATGACCGAACAACAGTGGGATGAAGCGCTGGACATCAACCTGAAGGGCTACTTTAACTACATCCGCGCCGTTGCACCGCTGTTTAAGGAACAAGGGAGCGGCAAAATCGTCAATGTGACTTCGATCAACGGAATGCGCGGCAAATTCGGACAGGCGAATTACACCGCGGCAAAGGCCGGGATTATCGGGCTGACAAAAACCGTTGCGCGCGAACTTGCCAAGTCGAATGTCAACTGCAACGCGGTCGCCCCGGGCTTGATTGAAACCGACATGGTCAAGCAGGCGCCGGAAGATGTGCGCCAGAAGGCACTGGCGGAAATCGTCCTCGGCAGGATGGGGACGCCCGAGGAAGTCGCATGGGTCATCACATTCCTCTGCACGGAAAGATCCCGGCATATCACCGGGGAAGTGATCAAAGTCGACGGCGGGCAATATATCTAAGTTTGTAAGGCAATTTATAAAATAGCCGGGCAGCTCTGGAGAGCCGTCCGTACAAGGACTGGAGGAAGCGATGAGGGAAGCAGTTGTCATTGATGCAGTCCGCACGCCCGTAGGGAGATACGGCGGAGTATTGAAGGATGTGCGCTCGGACGATATGGCCGCACTGTGCATTGCGGAAATAACCAAGCGCAATAACCTCGATCCCAGCAAGGTCGAGGATGTGATTTTGGGGTGTTCGAACCAGGCCGGCGACGACAACCGGAATGTCGGCCGTATGGCGCTGCTCCTGGCAGGATTTCCCGTGGAAGTGGGCGGCCAGACAATCAACCGGCTATGCGGATCGGCGCTGAATGCGATTAACAGCGCGGCTCAGGCGATCAAGGTTGGCGAAGGGGACGTTTTCATCGCCGGCGGAACTGAATCCATGACACGCTCGCCTTTCGTTTTCGGCAAAGCTGAGACCGCGTTCCCGCGCGACGTCAAAGTGTTCGACTCCACAATCGGCTGGCGCTTCGTCAATCCCAAAATGGCCGAGAAATATGGAACCATTGGAATGGGCGAAACGGCGGAAAAAGTCGCCGAGAAATACAGTATTGCGCGCAAGGAGCAGGACGAATTCGCACTGGCCACACAACACAAGTGGGGAGCTGCATTCGCTGCGGGCAAATTCAAAGATGAACTGGTGTGCGTGCCGACCAAAGGCGCCAAGAAGGGCGAGATCATCCTCGTCGACCGGGACGAGCACCCCCGTCCCGATGTCACGATGGAACAGCTGGCGAAACTGCCGCCCGCCTTCAAGAAAGACGGAACCGTCACGGCAGGCAATGCGAGCGGCGTCAATGACGGTGCTGCAGCCGTGCTGCTGATGGAAGCACAGACTGCGAAGGCGCTGGGATACAAGCCCATCGTCCGGGTGGTTGCCAGCGCTGTCGCCGGCGTGCACCCGGACTACATGGGAATGGGTCC
>JBEKKY010000142.1:0-14915 GCA_050010475.1 Acidobacteriota bacterium
AAGAGCTGCCAAAACCCGCTTTCGCTTTTCCAGGCGCATCAATTCCCCTTCCTGGGTTTCCGCAACCCTCAGTTGCGGAACCGCGCTCAAATCAGCGCTCTCGCCCTCGAGCGAAAAATGTATGCCGGGCGGTCGCTGTTTTACGCGTGTGAGGCAATGGTTCAGAACAATTCGATAAATCCAGGTCGAGAATTTAGCGTCCCGGCGGAAACGCCGGATATTCCTGAACGCCAGGAAAAATACCTCCTGGGTGGCTTCAGCAGCCTCCTCCCGGTCCTGAAGAATTCGCAGCGCGATGTTGTAGACGGTCTTTTCCCATTTCAGCACCAGGCGATTGAATGCCCGAGTGTTACCGTTCTGGCTTGCAGAAATCCAGCTACTTTCCTGATCATGCTTGGAAGATACCTGAGAGCTCGCCGGCTGAACCATTGCGGAACTTATATCTTCCTTCATCACCCCATTTGACATCGGAGTTCTGAAAAAAGTCGACCCAAAATGCATTTCACTGTTTTACCTGTCCCTTACTTTTTCAAATCCTTGCAATCCGTGGCGTTCCGTTGTTAGAAACGACAAACCTCAGTGATTCAAAGGGTCAAAGCCATTTTGTTTCTGGACGCCTTAAAAGCCGGATGCTAATATAGAGAGCGTCGGACTCGGGTCCGGCTTTCTTGATCGATGAACTGAAGGAAAAGCATGGCTGAATTTCGTTTCCCATCGAAAATTCATTCCCAGAAGAGCCTGCTCCAACCAGTTTTGGTGAAACAAATACCAATAACGCGTATCTAGTTAGTAGGTTGATTTGATAAGGACCTTGGCCCGGAAGAGCCGGTCAATCTGGAAGATGGGAAAGCCCGCCTTCCAATTTTGCGGAATATATTCTGATGACGGGAAGCAGCCATAAAATCCGGATAATAGAACGGTTTACCGAACCTAAAACGCAACCCTCTCTTTTCCACTACATCAAAGAAACACCTGACCCCAGTGTCTTTGAAGATATTGATTGGAATTTTTTGCGGCATCCGATCCGCACTGCAGTACAGGCATGGAAAACTCCACGCACAAGGCCGTCGCTGTTTCACTATGTGGAGCAGGAAACCAGGACTCCTTTCAGCTGGAAGGAATTTTGGGTCGATCTATTTGCCAGTTTTCGGAATCCGCTGTTTATTCCATCGGTCTTCGCAAATCCAGAGGAACTGGCGCTCGAGCGTGCGCAGGGACGAACCCGGAAGGAGGAAGCTTGGCTGCTTTCGATTCTCACCCACGGCGCGGTTGTGCTTTTGATATTTTTGATGGTTCGCGTGGTTGAGAAACCGGCTCCGAAGAACGAAAACGTCGTATTTGTGAACAACCCCATAGTATCGCCTTTTGAGGGGGATGGTCGCGACGGTGGAGGCGGCGGAGGTGGGGGCAAAAATCAGCCTGCGCCACCGGCGACGGGGCGCATGCCTGAGACCACGCGAGTCCAAATGATTCCGCCCGATCCGGAAAATCCGAAACCCCTCATGCCGGCCGAAGACCTAATGGCCCAGGTGCCCAGTGTTCAGATGCCGATTGATATTCCTCAGGATCAGTCCTTGCCCATAGGTGACATTACCGCGCCTCCAAATCATTCTATGTCTTCGGGACCAGGCTCCGGCGGTGGTATCGGCACAGGTCGAGGAACCGGTGTGGGTTCCGGAACCGGTGCGGGTGTGGGCCCCGGAAGCGGCGGCGGCATGGGAGGAGGCTCCGGCGGCGGTATCGGCTCCGGCGTTGGTCCTTACGTTGTGGGAAATGGAGTGAAACCTCCGGAGATCCTGGCTAAGCCGTTGCCGAATTATACGGAAGAAGCCCGCAAAGCTCGTGCCGAAGGGGTCGTGATGATTGAGGCAATCATCCGGAAAGACGGTAGCGTAGACAGCTTCAAGGTTTTGAGGGGGTTGGGCTACGGTTTGGATGAGTCTGCAATTAACACGATTGCCACCAAATGGCGTTTCAAGGCAGGAACCCTTAACGGTGTGCCGGTCGATGTCCGAGCGAATATCGAAGTGACTTTCCGGCTTTATTAGGAATATGAGGGGTATCTCCAGAAAAGATAAGATACTCCAGGGCTGAAAGCCTGGGATTGAGGAGCATAATTCAATGGGAATGACGGTAGGCAAAAAGGGGGTTGTGTCAAATATCAACATCACCCCTTACATTGATATCCTGCTCGTGATGCTGATCATCTTTATGGTAGCGGTTCCGTTGAAACAGCACGATCACCCGATTCGAGTCCCTCAGCCGGCGCCGGCGACACAACCGAAGGATGTCAAGCCGGATTCCATTATCGTTGATATGGATCTGGACCACACAGTCCGGTTGAACAATCAGGTCATGACCTTGGACAAGCTCGAATCAACCCTTACGGCAGTCTTCAGCCGCCGCGCGGTCAAAAACATGTTTATCCGTGGGGATGCTGACCTCTCATACGGCGATGTTTTTGTCCTGTTGGATATTGCCAAACGTTCCGGAGTTGGCGATATCGCGCTGCTGCAGAAAAAGAACGACAACACGCCCACAGGCTCCTCGAAGGGCAACCACTAGGAGCCTGTCCGAGAATTGGAAGGGGCCCCTTCCAAGCCGGAACCCGAAGGGCGCATGGGGGTTGGACGACGATCGCTGCGTTGCTCGTCGTCGACGATGTGCATGGACATCGCCGCCTCCTCGCGCCTTGCGCTCGCCGTGCAAGCCCCATGCGTGCGACCCCTTCGAATTCTCGGACAGGCTCCTAGAATTCCGGGATGCAGGTGTCCTTTCCTGCACGCGGGCCGGGACGGACGTGTTCCGTGCGCCCGCTTCAAAAATACAGCTAGGTCTTCCCTAATCCAGAGTAGAATATCGGACGGATATGAAGATACCGTTCGGACACAATGCGCTGACCATCCTTATCGCGATTGCCCTGATCGTCATCTCGACCGCTGCTTTGAGCTTCCTCAGCTACCACTACACCGTGGGACGCGAAAATCTGGTGGAAACTTCTCTCGCTCAGACCAATTATAAGCTGGTTTGGCAGTACGTGGATCGCATCGAGCAGAAGATCCTGGATAATGATCGCATATTGTCCGACATGATTGACGTCGATGAGCCTTCCCGATGGCCCGCGGCGGTCGATGCCATAAAAAAGGCGGACCTCAACGTCGATCAGGTTTATTTTCTCACGCCCGACGGCAATTACCTGTACCCGCCATACTCCTACGACATAAGGAACCAGTGGGGACGATTCCACGCCAGCTTCAAGGTAAAAGAGCTCAATTTGGAAAGCCTTCACCTCAACGAGCCCCACCATCTGCACAAAGAACGGCCGGACGATTATTTATTCGTCACCTACGTTCTACGGGAGACAAGGGACGGATCGCGCATCCTGGTATGCTACCAGATGGATTTCGACGAAATCCTGATGCTTCTGGACAAGTACTTGAGGGACTTGACGAAGGAGTATTACGTCAGCATCGTGGATTACGACAACAATGGAGTTTATGGCCAGCCCATTTCCCGGTCGTCGATGTCGTCCAAATATTTCTTTGAGAAAAGATTCCCGAACACGCTGTACAAATGGATTCTGCAGCTCGTCCCACGCAACTACACCGAGCTTGAATTGGGCGTGAAGAACCAGCGCCGCACCAACCTTTTTTTCATCACCCTGAGCATGTCGACCATCTTCTTCAGCCTCGCGATTATCTATATCGCGTGGCAGCGGGATCGCCAGCTGCGGCAGTTGAAAGAAAATTTTATCAGCAACGTGAGTCATGAGCTGAAAACCCCGTTGTCTTTGATCCGCATGTTCAGCGAAATACTTGTGACCGGCCGGATCAGGAGCGAGGACAAAAAGCTGGAGTACTACAGGATCATTCATAACGAAAGCGATCGAATGTCGCGGCTCATCAATAATCTGCTCGATTTTGCCAACCTGAGTCGCGGAATCGAGCACAAGCATTTTGAAAGAACCAATATCGCTCAAATCATCACCGAGGCTCTCGAAGCATACCGTTATGAGGTGCAGAAGGACGGTTTCGTGCTGAACTTGGAAATGGCGCCGGACATGCCGGATTCCTTTGCCGATTCCAATGCGATCACGATGGCCTTTTTCAACCTTCTGGACAATTCCGTCAAATATTCAGGAGATCAAAAACAGATTGATGTGCGGTTGATTCGGAATAACGGATATCTGGATCTCTCGGTTGCTGACAAGGGAATTGGCATCCCTGTTGCCGAGCAGCAGAGGATTTTCGAACAGTTTTATCGAGGCAGTGAACCATCCGTCCGCCGGATACGTGGGAGTGGAATCGGCCTTGCAATTACCAGGCACGTTGCGAAAATGCACGGCGGAGAAGTCCTTGTGAATAGTGAACCGGGAAAGGGGAGCACTTTTATCCTGCGCATCCCGATCCGCGAAAGCGCTGATTCAAGATTCGAGGTGCGAGATTCGAAATCTCGCACCTCGAATCTCGAATCTCGAATTTAACATATGCAAAGAGTGCTGGTTATCGAAGATGAAAAGGAAATGGCCCGCGGACTCAAGGATATTCTCGAGTTCGAGGGCTATGAGGTGGCGACCGCAGAAACCGGCAGAGAAGGTCTCCATGCAATAAGCCGCAAGGTCCCGGATTGCATTATCCTGGATTTGATGTTGCCCGACCTTAGCGGATATGAAGTTTGCGAACAGATTCGGCAGAAGCTGAACACGCCGATCCTGATGCTGACGGCCAAGGCCCAGGATCATGACAAAATCCGCGGCTTCAAAGTCGGAGCGGATGATTATCTGACCAAGCCGTTCAGCGTTGGGGAGCTTTTGGCCCGCGTCATGGCTCTTCTTCGACGGCACGCTCATTACGCTCAGGAAGTGGATGTCGTTCGAGTGGGAGCCAATCTTGTGGATGTCAATCACTTCACGATACGGCGTGGGAAAAAGGAACATTCCCTGTCTCATTACGAAGTGGAATTGTTCAAACTGTTATATGCGCATGCCAACCAACCGGTTACGCGGGATGAGATTCTCGACAAAGTCTGGGGAACCGATAAATTCCCGACCAATCGCACGGTGGACAATTTCATTGTGAAGCTTCGGAAAAAAATCGAGGAAGACTACAGAAATCCTAAACACATCCTCACGATTTACGGTGTCGGATACAAACTCAGCCCATGACATTTCTTCTCGACCTTCTGGGCATGCTTGCATTTCAAAGGCGTGCTCTCCGGGCGCAAGCCGAGCGCCAGGCCTTCATCTTGGGAGTAATCTGTTTCGCCGTCGGCTTTTTTGCATTCGGCATAGTGCGAAACAGTGTGTATGCAACCTTGCCGGAGTTTGTGGGCCGATCGGGGTTCATCGATTCCTTTTTTCAACTCAATCTGATCCAGGCAATTCTGTTTTTATTGCTGCTATATATTCCGGCCGTCATCATCCTGAGCAATGCGATATCCGGTGATGGACTCGGGCTTGCAGTTTCCCGCCAGGAATACCGGGTGCATGCATCCGCACTGCTGCCCCTGTGGGGACTCTTGTTCCTGATGGATGCCCCCCTGCAATACTTTGCGCCCCAGTTTCTGGTGATCGAAGATTTCGGCATTTCAATCGGGATGCTGGTTTTGTTGCCGCTGATCCTGATCTATACGCTGTGGTCCATCAAACAGCTGAACTACCTGTCGGGTGCCCAAACTTTCGCGGTTTTTGCTCTCTCATGGTTTACGTTGCCGGTCTATTACTTCCTGACTGCGTTTTTGGTATCACTTCCGTTCTTCATCATGATCGCGGTGTTCTATTTTGGATATCAATGGATTCGCGGCTATTTTGCTTCGCATGTGAATGAGAGGTCGTTTCAGCAGCAACTTCACACACTCACCTTAAATCCTCAGGATGCCGATGCCCATTATCAGCTTGGGTTGATTTATCTCAAGAGGAGGAATCTTGAGGTTGCACGGAAATATTTTGAGAACGCCCTCAAAATCGATCCGGCCGATTCCGATTATCACTACTCGTTGGGGCGCGCGCGAGAGATGGCCGGCGATTGGGCTAAAGCTCTGGAGCAATATGAGGAGACATACCGGTTAAATCCGGAGTATGGGCGGGGCGACATCTATCGAGAGGTCGGCAAGGGATATCTGCACGCCGGCAATGTCGATAAAGGGATGGAGTTCCTGAAGTTTTTTTTGACCAAGCGCAGTTCGGATCCCGAAGGACGGTATTGGCTGGCTATCGCCCTGCAAAAATCCGGGGATATCGATCAGATGCAGATTCAGCTCAATACCATTCTTGAGCAAGCCCGTTCGAACCCTCGAAGATTCGAGATTCGAGATTCGAAATTCGAGATTGATCTGGAATCTCGAATCTGGAATCAGTTTATGCTAGTTTGTCCTTATGCGAAGCTATAGTGAGGAACATGCCAAGTCCGGGATTGATGCTTCACTGCCGGCAATCGAGTGCTGGGAAAACCAGTACCCCGGCTATGACATAGAAATCGTCGTTCCGGAATACACTGCGATTTGTCCGAAGACCGGCTGCCGGACCAGTGGTGCCTGGAGCTGAAGTCGCTGAAGGAATACATGAATGCCTACCGGAACCTTGGCATATTTTATGAGAACGCGGTTAATCGAATTCTGCGGGACCTGGTTGCTGCCTGCAAACCTGTATCGATGAAGGTCCGTGGGGAATTCACTCCTCGCGGAGGAATTCAAAGCCGCATTGAGGCGCATTACTCGCGGCCCTAAACCATGAAATCAATCGACCTGAAACGATGGGTCCGCTGGGCCGATGTGGATGCGGCCGGAAGGATTTATTTCCCAAGAATTTTCGATTATGCCGGAGAAGGGGAATGGGAACTGCTGCACAGCGTCGGGCTGTCACGGAAAGAACTAGGACAAACCTACGACTTTCCGCGCGTCCATGCCGAGTGCCATTTCAAGAAGGCGCTCGCTCTGGGTGCTCACTTCACACTCCGGTTCTGGCCGGGCAAGCTCGGCCGCACGTCGATTCGCTACAACTTTGAAATTTTTCTGGACGAGGAGCCGGATGAAGTTGCGGCGAACGGCAGCGTGACAGTTGTAGTATTACGCGACGGCAAGCCTTCCGAAATTCCCGCCCAGCTCCGTCTTGCCTTTGAGTCTTAGCGTCTTCGAGTCTTTGAGTTTTACCTTATGATTCTTCGGATCCCTTCCTTTATCAAAGGGACATTGAAATTAATCAGGAAGCCCATATGGAGATCTACAAGCTTAAGCTGTGTTAGTATTTGGGCAAGGAAGACAGGCGTCAGCGCTTCTACTGATTTCAGCTCACAAACAATTCTCTGATCAACTAACACATCCAGACGCACTCCCCAGGGTAATTTATTTCCATCATATACAAGTGGAAAAGAAACTTGACGGGCATGAACGATATTGCGCTTCCGAAGCTCATAGCAAAAACAATGTTCGTAAACCGATTCCAGCAAACCGGGGCCGAGAGAAGTGTGAACGGAATATGCACAATCGACAATATTTTTTGCCAGCAACTCTTCTCGGGAGTTTGGAGTGTATTGAGCGCACATGCCTATAATGTTTCGCAAGAGTCGGAAATTTTTCGAGTTAACTCGAAGACTCGAAGGCTCAAAGGCTCAAAGTATGCGGATTGACGGGAGATTGCGGGAAGCATAATCTGGCTTTATGTCGGAACATAAATATACGAATGCTTTGGTAAACGAAACCAGCCCATATCTCCTCCAGCACGCACACAATCCGGTCGACTGGTATCCCTGGTGCGAGGAGGCGCTGTCCCGCGCCAGACAGGAAGACAAGCCGATTCTCCTGAGCATCGGATACTCCGCCTGCCACTGGTGCCACGTGATGGCCCATGAATCTTTTGAAGACGAAGCCACTGCCCGCCTGATGAACGAAAACTTTGTCAACATCAAGGTCGACCGCGAAGAACGCCCGGACCTCGATGCGATATACATGGCAGCTGTTCAACTGACGACGGGCAGCGGCGGCTGGCCAATGACGGTGTTTCTCACGCCGGCCCAGGCTCCTTTCTACTGCGGCACCTATTTCCCGCGCGAGGATCGCTACGGCATGCCCGGCTTCCGGCAGATCCTCCTGAGCGTCGCGCGGGCATATCGCGAAAAACGGCAGGCACTTCAAACGGATGCGGAGACGATCATCACAGAGTTGCGGAAGATGGATATTCTTGCAGTCGGTCAATCCAAGCTTGAACCTGCAATGCTGGACAAAGCTGCATCCGCACTGGCTGCAAATTATGATTCCCGCAATGGAGGTTTCGGAGGCGCGCCGAAATTTCCTCCTTCCATGGCCCTGAGCTTCCTTATGAGAAGTTATCGGCGAAACAGGAAGCTGCAATACCTGGACATGGTGAACCAGACTCTCACTAATATGGCCGCCGGAGGCATGTACGATCAGCTCGGAGGAGGGTTTCACCGCTACTCCGTCGATGCGGAGTGGCTGGTCCCGCATTTCGAAAAAATGCTTTATGACAATGCGCTTCTAAGCCGGGCATATCTTGATGGCTACTTGCTTACAAAGAGCGGTTCCTATCGGAAGGTCGCCGAACAAATCCTGGATTATGTAGTGCGGGAAATGACCTCTCCCGAAGGAGGATTTTACTCGTCGCAGGATGCGGACAGCGAAGGAAGGGAAGGGGCATTTTTCGTCTGGACTGCCGATGAGGTGATTTCGATTCTTGGGGAAGATGAAGGCGCATTGTTCTGCGGATATTACGGAATCACGGCTGAAGGGAATTTTGAAGGGAAAAACATACTTCACATCCCGAGACCCGCCGCTGTTCTTGCCCGGCTCGACAACATCGGCGAACCTGAGTTGCTGGAAATCATTCAAAAAGGGAAGCAGAAGCTTTTCAAAAACAGAGAGACGCGAATCAGGCCCGGGCGCGACGAAAAAATACTGGCGGCGTGGAATGGTTTAATGCTGCGCAGTTTCTCCGAAGCAGCGAGTACATTGGATCGTGAGGACTACCGCGAAGTCGCCATCCGAAATGCGGAATTTCTGTTGTCTCATCTTCGTCGCGACGGGCGGCTGCTCCGCAGTTACAAAGATGGACAAGCCCGGTTGAATGGCTATCTTGAGGATTATGCCTGCTTGATCGACGGCTTGCTCTCGCTCTATGAGGCGACCTTCGATCTGCGCTGGGTTCGGGAGGCTTTGGTTATTTCAGAATTCATGGTCGCGAAGTTCTGGGATCGGGAAAGAAGGAATTTTTATTTCACAGCCGAAGATCACGAATCTCTAATTCATCGTCCCAAGGAATTCTTCGACCATGCTGCTCCTTCCGGCAATTCAGTTGCAGCACACGCGCTGCTGCGTCTCTGGAAACTTACGGGCGATTCGCGGTGGTCCGATTATGCAGTTTCAGTTTTGGAGAGCATGGCGGAGCAGATGACATTGCAGCCGCAAGCGTTTCCGCATTTGCTTTGTGCCCTTGATTTTTACCTAGGGCATGCAAGAGAGATTGCAATAATCGGCCATCCCTACGATGAGGAGACGAAACGGCTTTTGCGTGAAGTATTTCCTCTCTATCTACCGAACAAGGTAGTTGCCTGCGGAAAGGACGGAGGCTTGTTTTTACTGGAGAACAGGCAACAGATCCTCGGTAATGCTACGGCCTATGTGTGCGAGAACTTCACGTGCAGTCTGCCCGTGACCTCTCCGGCTGAGCTTGCGAAAATCCTTGCGGAGTGCGATTGAGCCGCACGAGTGGCGTGTCGCTGACGGAAGGATATTTGTCTTCGTGGATTCGACTCATAGTGAGTATTGACCGGCTGCCAGGTCCCGAATCAACCACCGGGACGTTTATGTGTTTACGGTTGCACGCGTTTACGCGTTGAGTCCGTGAACGCATGAACCGCAAACCTAGTTGGTATCTTTTGGGGCAATGTAACCCGGTTTGGTTCGCGCCACGAGATCCGGCTTTTTGACTTTGACTTCGACTTTACGGAATTTGCCGTCGTGCTTGTTGTTGCTGGAGTAGTACCCGATGCTGTATTGGCTGCCCAGTTCTCTTGCTATTTCTGCGAATGCATAGCTGAGGTCTTGCTTTCCATCGAACATGAGGCCTCCGCTATTTTCCGCCAGCTTTTTCAGATACTCTCTTCCAAAAATGTATTCGGATGAACTGGACCCTGGGCCTCCAGGCCCTCCATAAACCGGAGGTTGCGGAGCAATGATGATTGGCGGGGTTTGACCCGGAGGATAGCCGCCGCCGCCCAACATAGGCCTTCGCCTGTACAAATCCGGCTGCGTATCGTAGTAAACGGGGTAGACAGTGGCTCGAGTCTCTCTTGCTAAATCAAGCGTCTCCTTCTGGCTTGCCTTCCGGCTGCAGGTATCCACTCCGTCGGTAAAGAGCACGAGAGCTGTCCGTTCCCTTATAGGCTTGAGCACTTCTTCCAGCGCAAGCCAGACCGCCTCATACTCGGCAGTTGAGCCGCCCGACCGTGTTTTCTTGATCCCGTACTCGTTTTTGTTTCTGTCGATGGTGAAGTCCTCCTGAAGCGTGACTTCATCGGCAAAAGAGATCACAGCCACCTCGTCATCCGGATGAAGCTGATGGACGAATTCGATGGCCGCATTCTGAATTCTCGCCAACTCATGTTCGGTGCTGCCACTGGTATCCAGCAAAAGCGCAACGTCGACAGGTTCGTCAGTCGCTGCGAAACCGGCGATCTCCTGCTGTATGCCATTTTCGTATACGCGGAAATCATCTTTGGTAAGATCGGTAATGCGTTTGCCGTCCTTGTTGGTTACCACGGCGGGCAGCGAAACCATATCAACGCTTGCGCGAATGGTTGTCTGATCATCTTCGGCGGATTTCTTCGGCTTCCTCTCGGCAGAAAACCCGAAAAGAAGAAAGATCGAAATCATGCAGACGAGGCTAAGGTTCTTGGCGGCCATTGCTTTTCCCTACGCACTTTTTATTATAGACGGTTTCAACGGTCAAACGGATCATTTTCGCCGCAGTATCGGGAGCAGCATTGCAATCGACTCATGATATCGATAGCGACACCGATTACGGCCCTGATCCCGATTTCGAACTCATTTAGAAATTTAGAACATGACACGCTTTTCCCAATCGGTGCTAATATAGCTTCACCCACAAAACTGAAGGAGGTCATCAATGAAAAACGCGATTCGATTTTTTGTTGGTATCGGCCTGTTGGTTTTGGCTGTCTGCTGTTCTAGCTGCGGAGAAAAATCGGAAGCGGAGATGCAACAGGCACGGCAGGCCATGGAGAATGCCAAGAGTTTTTTTGCGGAAGACCTCGCGCCCTCAGACTGGAAAGGAGCCATGCGGGCTTGGGAACAAGGTCAGGCTGCCGTGAAGGAAGGGAAACCTGCAAAAACGTATTTCCTTCGAGCCAAATCCCGATTTGAGAAGACAGCCGCAATTGCCAAGGCTGCCGGGGATCAAATGTCCAGAGATGTTCAGACCATGCAGACTGCAATCACCGAGCGTTTATCGAAAGTGAGAGCAGACCTCGATAGGAGTAAACTTTCTCCCAAGGTGAAAGGCCAGATCAAGCCTATTGCTGCGGAAGTGGAGGAAGAATCGGCGTCGATCGACAGTCTGGTCAGCCAACGGAATTTTGTGAAAGCGAAGACGTTGGCAAAAGACGCTCAATCGAAGATTTATAACGCAGAATTAATTCTGGCAGGCAAGAAGCCTAATCCATAAAGGAAAAGGCTGAAATTTGCCGAGGATTGTGCGGACCACAATAATCAATCCGTGTAATCTGTGGAATCCGTGGCGTTTTTCTTTTATATGCTGATCGTGGCCATTGCCGGCATTTTCCCTTGAGCCCGGGTCCGGCCAAATGGTAGCATTTTTGCTCAGTTTCCAAGCGAAACTCGAATAGGTGTTGCCATGACTAAAGAACAGGAAGAACAAGAGTTCAGGGTCACAGACAAGCGTGGTTTCAAGGAGGATGGCGAAGCCCGCGAGCAGGAAAATTCTGCGAAGGGCGAGAAAGAGGGTGCAGAGGAGCCGGCCTCGACTGCGGGGAAGACTCCTGAGGAAATTCCACCCAGACCTCCAATAGATTTTCCCTCCTACATCCTGTCCTACTACACACAGGGGCTTGTGCTTCTCGGCGAAGTGCCGAACCCCTATACGAATAAAAAAGAAGAGGATGTGGAAGCGGCCATGCATATCGTCGATCTTTTGTCGATGCTGGAGCAGAAGACGAAAGGAAATCTCAGCAAGGAGGAGCAGCAGCTGCTGGAGAGCGTGCTTTATGAACTCCGGATGAAGTTTATGGCCAAAACCAACCGCATTAAGTATTAATAGGCGCCATGAAGATAATTGATCGTCTGGAGGAGTTGGCCCCGATCTATGCGTCGCCCGTTGTTACCATCGGGAACTTTGATGGAGTCCATCTGGGCCACCAGAGCTTGATACGGGATCTCGTCACCCATGCTGCCAAAATGGGCGGCACGCCTGTAATTGTCACTTTTTATCCTCATCCACTTCAGGTGCTGGCTCCAAACAATGCGCCTCTTCAGATTCAGACTCTGGACCAAAAGCTTGCGACGATCGATTCGCTCGGAATTCCACTGGCCGTGGTAATCCCGTTCAATATGGAACTGGCGCAGACAAGCGCCCGCGATTTTGCCGTCGGATTGTGGGAGAGGCTTCGTTTCAAGGAAATCTATGTTGGGCCAACTTTCGCCTTTGGCCATCGAAGGCAGGGAAGCATTAATCTGCTGAAGGAAATCGGCGAGGAAAAGGGTTTTGCGGCTGGAAAGATTCACCAGGTGCAGTTTCGCGGCAACCGCGTATCCAGTACTTCGATCCGTCAGGCGCTGATCTCGGGGCAGGTGGGGCTGGCGCGGCGGCTGTTGGCCCGGCCGTTTGACCTAAAGGGAGTCATCGTTCATGGAACCGGCATGGGTACGAAACTGCAGATTCCAACGGCAAACCTGCAAACTTCCAATGAGTTGATTCCTCGCCGTGGTGTTTATGTAACACTGTTCAGCGTTGAAGGCCAACGGCACAGGAGCGTTACAAATATCGGATTCCGGCCTACCGTGAATACGGAAGAAACTGCGTCCCTGAGCATCGAAACCCATATGCTCGAATTCGATCAGGATGTATACGGGAAAGATGCAACGCTGGAGTTTCTGGTTCGCCTAAGGGACGAGCGGCGGTTCTCAGGGAAGGCGGCTCTTATTGAGCGGATACAGAAGGACAAGGAAAACGCCCGGCGCTACTTTCATTGGCTCGAGCGCACCAATTGCATATGAAACCCGCTCTTTTGCTTCTCATGTGGGGCGGCTCTCCAGAGCCGCCTGGCGCGCAAGCGCCCAAATCGGCCTTCGGCCGGGCGGGTCTGGAGACCCGCCCCACAGAATTGATTTTGTTCCTTTGAATTGGAGCACCTATCGTGTCAATAACACGAACAGAAATCCTAAAGATTGCCGACCTGGCAAAACTTCATTTCAGCGAAGAAGAACTCGATGCTTTTGTCCCTCAGTTCCAGCGTATTCTCGATTACATCGAACAGCTGAAAGAGGCGAACATCGAGGAAATCGAACCGACAAGCCATGTATCCCTGACTGCGGATTTTGAAAAACACATCTTTAGAGAAGACGAAGTCCGGAATTCTCTGCCGGTTGACGAAAGCCTGGCCAATGCCCCGGACCCCGGTTCCGGTCACTTCCGCGTTCCCAAAGTCATATAAGCTCCGGAAAAGAATATGAACCTTACAGATGCACATGAAATTCGAAATGCGGTCAACTCGGGCAAAGTGTCCGCAAGGGAAGTGGCCGAAGCAGCCTTGGCGCGCATCCAGGCGATTGACAAAAAGCTGGGTGTTTTTCTCACCTTGGATCCGGCGAGAGTGCTCGCGCGCGCCGATGAAATTGACCGGAGCGTCCGAACGCATCCTCTCCCGCTCGCCGGCGTTCCGATTGCCATCAAGGACAATATCTGCACGCTTCACCTGCGAACGACCTGCGGCTCGAAAATTCTGGAGAACTACAACCCTCCATACAGCGCGACTGCCGTTGAACGCCTTGAGCGCGCCGGCGCGGTAGTAGTCGGGAAAACAAATTGTGACGAATTCGCTATGGGTTCATCGACGGAAAACTCCGCATTTTGGCCGACACGGAACCCCTACGACCTGGAACGGGTATCAGGAGGCAGCAGCGGCGGATCGGCAGTTTCGGTGGCCTCTGAAATGACTCCGCTGGCATTGGGATCGGAAACCGGAGGATCGGTGCGCCAGCCTGCTTCGTTTTGCAGTGTCGTGGGACTTAAACCGACTTACGGCAGAATTTCCCGGTATGGACTTGTCGCTTTTGCGTCTTCCCTGGATTGCATCGCTCCGCTCGGCAATAGCCCGAAGGATATTGCGCTCCTGTTGTCGCAGATTGCAGGACGGGACGAACACGATTCGACGTCCGCTCCGGTCCCGGTGCCGGACTATTTGTCCGAATTGAATAATCCAGTTCGAGGCATGCGCTTGGGCGTTCCCAAGGAATTCTTCGGAGAAGGCCTCGATCCCCAGGTAAAGTCGATCATCGAGGCGGGGCTCCGGAATGCGGCATCGCTCGGCTGCGAGTTGATCGACGTCTCATTGCCTTACACCCGCTATGCAATCGCCGATTATTACATCATCGCCCCGGCGGAGGCGAGTTCCAACCTGGCCCGCTACGACGGCGTGAAGTATGGATTCCGCATCCCGTCGCCCAAAGATCTGCAGGACATGTACAAACGGACGCGCAGCGAGGGCTTTGGCCAGGAGGTGAAGCGGCGCATTATGGTCGGGACTTATGCCCTTTCGTCCGGCTATTACGAGGCCTATTATGGCCGGGCAATGCGGGTCCGCACCCTGATTAAACGCGATTACGACCAGGCCTTTGAAAAAGTGGATGCCCTGCTCAGCCCGGTAAGTCCG
>JBEKKY010000143.1:0-8545 GCA_050010475.1 Acidobacteriota bacterium
ATACTACCCGGTATGCTCGTCGCTCGCGCCTTGCCAGCGCGCCTGGGGGCCTGCAGCGAAGTGCGTCACTTATTTTGTCACAGGCCCTTAGTGGATCTTTAATTGTTTTGATCATAGGGTGTTTCCCTGCGTCCGTCGGGAATGGGACGGTGTCTGAATGTCTTCACCTCACGGTGGGCAAAGGCTTGTTTCCAGGACGAAAAACGGCTTCCCGCTTTCCATGCATCCATGGCCGCCAGACCGGCATCTTCCCCGGACTGCGAGAGCATATATTCAACCCAGGCCCAGCGGGCGGAACTCGGGCGCACATCCACTTTGCCTTTCAGGCCGGAACGGATTCTCGTCAGCTTTGACGTAAGCGACGGAATCGACTCGAATGGCGCACCGTCTAAAGGAGTGTTTCGCTTTGCCACAAAAGGCGAAACACTCAATGAGAGGGGCGCGATCTTCGAAAGCTCCAGCGAAAAACGGACAAGTTCCTCAATGTCGTCTGTCGTTTCGCCCGGCAATCCGACCATCTCATAAAGCCTCAGGCAATGCAAGCGGGCGCTTCGAACCATTTCTGCGGCGCGGATCAAATGGTACTCGGTCGTCCTGCGACCGATCTGATTCCGAAGCCGCTGGGAAGCTCCATCGGAAGCGGTTGTCAGGGTTCTGTATCCTCCCCGCGCCAGCAACTCCACTAATTCCGGAGTCAGGCGGTCGGCCCTCAAACTGGATACGCCTATCTCACGTCCGCTCCGGACAATTCTGGAGACCAATTCTTTAATCCTGGGGTGATCTGTAACCGCAGCTCCCACCAACCCTACGCGCCGGGCACGATCCGGAATCAGTTCAAAGGCTTTTTCCGGAGCTACCAACCTCATTCCTCCGTTGGTGGTCGACCGCATCACACAGTAGGTGCAGCTGTGCGAACAGCCGCGCTCAGGCTCGATGAGAAACATGGAGGCGAGAACGGTGTCCTTGGTAAGGATCTGGGAATAGGCGGGAAGCCGGTCGTCCTTGACTTTCGCAATTGGAGGCAACTCCGACGTCATTCCCGGAACGTAGCAGCCCGCGACGCCGGAAAACCGGGTTAACAGCTTGTCTTTGTTCTCACCGGGGAGTGCGTCCAGGAACGCATGGATGAGTTCTTCACCTTCACCCAAAATAATCAAATCGACAAACGGAGCCAGGATCAGCGGGTTTGAATTCGTCAGCGGGCCGCCTGCAACAATGAGCGGATGTTTTGATGTCCGCTCCTGCCGAAGAAGCGGAACACCGCTCAGATCAAGCATCTCCAGAATTCCCGGCAGCTCCAATTCATATGCGATGGAAAATGCGACGACAGGAAAATCCGATAACGCCGTCTCGCTTTCGTAGGTCAGGACCGGGAGACGTTTTTTCCGGTAATCTTCCGGATGGTCCGGAAGAAATGCTCTCTCCGCCGCAGCATTCGGATGAAGGTGAATCTCTCGATAGATCGTCTGGAATCCGAGCGAACTCATGCCGACGGGGTAAGGGGACGGGTGACAAAGAGCGATCCGGATTGAGGCAGGCTTGCGGAGAATTCCCTCTTCCCCTCTGACTCTCTGTCGGATCTGATTAAGAAGATTCCAGGTCATGAAAAAATTTGATCGTTGAGACTTCGAGTCTTTGGATTTTGGGGACGCCACCCTATTGGCCGGTTGCGTTCTTGTGCTATTCCTGGTGTCCTAGCGAAATAGGGTGGCGTCCCCATTTTACCTCATACTCCCCGCTGAATTTCGGGCCAGATAATTTTGTGCAACTGCAGCTGCATGCGAACGGGAAGTCCACAACTCAGCACCCAATCCGCCATATCCGCGTAAGAGACCTTTGTATAAACCGGCGAAAACAATACATTGGATACCCGAGCCGTCAAGTCATAGCGCCGGATGATTTCACAAGACCAGTCAAAATCGTTCCTGTCTGCAACCACGAATTTCACTTCGTCCTCCGCATTCAGATAACGGACGTTTTCGTAGTGATTGTGCGCCTCCATGCCGCTGGATGGACATTTGAAATCCATGATTTTATGCACGCGCGGATCGACTTCAGCAAGCGAGATCTGTCCGCCGGTCTCAACAAGAATGTCATAACCGCGTTCGAGCAATTGCCGAAAGAGCTCGTGAACCGCTTCCTGCAGCATCGGCTCCCCGCCCGTTACCAGAACGAAGCGCGTTGGAAATGCTTCGATTTTTCCAAGTATCTCGGGAATCGACATCTCTGTGCTTTCGTAAAACGCATACGCTGTGTCGCAGTAGGTGCACCGGAGATTGCATTCGGCCAGGCGTATAAAGGCGAAGGGCCGGCCCGCAAATGAGGACTCGCCTTGTATGCTGTAAAAAATTTCGTTTACTTTCATGATGTTTCCCCCGGGAGAGCCGGCGAGACGCCGGCCTTCCCGGCCGAAACTACTGCCGACTAAGTACCGCACCAAGCGCCCGACCCGTGGCGGAAGCATCCATTTGAGCCACCTCCTCGGGAGTTCCCACCGCAACGACTGTCCCTCCGTGCTCTCCGCCCCCGGGCCCAAGATCAATAACCCGATCCGCCATCTTGATTACATCCAGGTTGTGCTCGATGACGACCACGGTGTTTCCCATGTCCACGAGACTGTTGAGAATATCCAGCAGCTTTTTAACATCATGAAAATGCAATCCCGTGGTCGGCTCATCCAATATATAAAGGGTGCGCCCTGTGGCGCGTCGGCTCAACTCTTTCGAAAGTTTGACTCGTTGCGCCTCTCCGCCGGAAAGGGTTGTGGCCGATTGGCCGAGCTGTACATACCCGAGGCCGACGTCGTTCAACGTCTGCAGTTTTTGTGCAATTGACGGGATGTTTTCCAGCAAAGCATAGGCATCGCTGATATTCATCTCAAGCAGATCCGCGATCGAATATCCTTTGTACTTTACCGCGAGAGTTTCGCGGTTGTATCGCTTCCCCTGACAGGTCTCGCAGAGAACGTGCACATCGGGAAGGAAACTCATTTCGATTCGGCGCAATCCATCTCCCTGACAGGCTTCGCAGCGGCCCCCTCTGACATTGAAACTGAACCTTCCGGCTTTGTAGCCGCGGATGCGGGATTCGGGAAGCATTGAAAAGAGATCTCTCAATGGCGTGAATAGTCCTGTGTACGTTGCAGGATTGGACCGGGGGGTCCGGCCGATCGGCGACTGGTCGATCTCAATCACCTTGTCAAGATGTTCGATTCCCAGTATCTCGCCGTGCAATCCGGGATCAGTCAGCGCCCGATGCAGCTTTCGGGAAAGCACCTTATAAAGGATATCCCCCACGAGCGACGATTTGCCCGCCCCGGATACGCCGGTTACGCAGATGAACAAACCGAGCGGAAATTCCACGTCGATATTGCGGAGATTGTTGTGGTGCGCATTCTTTACGATGAGGCGCTTCCCATTTCCTTTCCGCCGCTCTTTCGGATATTCGATGCGAAGTTCCCCAGTGAGGTATTTTCCCGTATACGAGTCCGGCGCCCGCATGACATCCTGGATCGAACCGGCCGCAACCACGTCGCCCCCGGCTCGTCCGCCTCCTGGTCCCAGATCCACTATGTGATCGGCGCTTCGGATCGTCTCCTCGTCATGCTCGACCACCAGGATTGTATTTCCCATGTCCCTTAACTCTGCGAGCGTATCGAGCAGGCGCCTATTGTCCCGCGGATGGAGACCGATCGAAGGTTCGTCCAAAACATACAAAACGCCGCGAAGCTTCGACCCGATCTGCGTCGCAAGCCGTATCCGCTGTCCTTCTCCGCCGGAAAGTGAAGAAGCGGGCCGGTCAAGCGATAGATAGTCGACTCCGACATTCAGCAGAAATTCCATGCGGTCCTGAATTTCTCTCAGGATCTGACCGGCGATCTGAGCTTCTCTCGGGGTCAGTTTTATTTCACCGAACGCTTTCTGAGCATTCTCGATTGACAGCCGGGCATAATCAGAGATCGAAAGGTTATTGATCTTCACAAACCTGCTCTCAGCCCGGAGGCGGGATCCTTTGCAGGCTGCGCATTCCCGAACCGAAAAGAGCTTCTCAATGTCCTCCCTGGTCCCAAAACTCGTTTCGGTCCCCAAAATGGCTTGCAGCCATTTGTCGATTCCTCCGAACCCTTCCGGCTCAGCGCTTCCGAAGAAATAGGTATCCCTGGCCTTAGCCGGCAGCTTTTGGAATGGGGTCCTGGCATCTATTTTGAGATTTTTTACAACCTTGAGAAGTGATTCGTGCAGATAGCCGGCTATCCGGTCATTCTCGATCGAAAACTTCAGTGAGGAGATGGGCTGGTTTGGATCAATCACCAGGTTTTCCGGAATGACGACTAATTGGGTTCCCATGCCTCCGCACTCAGGACACGCGCCGTGCCGCGAATTGAAGGAAAACGAGCGCGGCTCGAGCGTGGGGATACTGACCCCGCAATCGATACAGGCTTGACGCTCGGAGAAAAGCCTCTCATCCAGCCCCAAAGCCGAAACGGTCACGAGACCTTCGGCCAGCTCGAGTGCAGCCTTAACCGACAATTCCAGCCGCCGCCGTATTCCTGACTTAATTAGGATGCGGTCGACCACAATATCGATGCTGTGATTGCGGGTTTTGCTCAGGCGGATGTCGTCCTCCAGGTCGCGCATCTCCCCATCAACGCGCACGCGCAGGTAGCCTCGCTTCAGATAATTCTCGAAGAGTTTCTTAAACTCTCCTTTCCGGTCTCTCACCACGGGAGCCATAATGATCACACGCGTGTCTTCGGGATAGGCTGCGATCAAATCCACAATTTGATCCAGGCTTTGGTGTGAGATCGGCTTGCCGCAGATGTGGCAGGTCGGCTTTCCGATCGAGGCAAACAGAAGGCGCATGTAGTCGTAAATTTCGGTAACGGTTCCGACAGTCGACCGGGGACTGCGGCTCGTGGTTTTCTGCTCAATGCTGATTGCAGGGGATAGCCCTTCGGCGCTGTCGACATCGGGCTTTTCCATCCGCTCCAAAAACTGGCGGGCGTATGCCGATAGCGATTCAATATAGCGCCGCTGCCCCTCGGCATAGATCGTGTCGAAGGCGAGGCTGGATTTTCCGGAACCCGATAAACCGGTAACTACGGTGAGCTTGTGCCGCGGTATTTCGACAGCGATATTCTTCAGGTTATGCTGGCGCGCGCCACGCACCACTATCTTGTCTAACATCGATAGACCAAATTACAAATTCTACGGCCGCAAAGAAAAAAACGCCACGGATTCCATGGATTTCACTGATTTTGCTCCGATTTAATCAGTGAAATCCATGGAATCCGTGGCGTTTTTATTTTTCTGTTTGCCGTGCAATTGCCCGGTGGGTGGCCCAGGGCAGAAGCAACAGCACCAGTATAGATAAAATGTCCCGAATTGTTGCCGAGCGGATCAGCGCCAGTGGCAACTGAACATCAAATCCTATCGGAACGGCCAGGAAAATGCCTGTCAGGGCTTCACCGGCCACCAGCCCGGCACAGATCACGGTTCCAACCTGAATAGCCGTTTCCAGCTTTCGGGAGCCCTGATACCTATTGCTAATCAGCAGGTGGACAATCCCGCCGAGCAGGATGGGAAGCGTCGTCGTAAAAGGCAAATAGATGCCCACCGCGACAGCCATGGGGCTGACGCCAAAACTGGAGCCGCGGCGCTGCAGATATTCACCGAGCAGGACTAACAGGGCGGATAGTCCGGCTCCCAGAGCGATCATATTCCAGGGCAGGCTTGATCCTTCCATGAATAGGCCCTTTGCCATGGCAGAAAACATGCTGGCCTGCGGAGCCAGCAGTTTTTCAGACCCGATGCCGAATGCCTTGTCGAGAAAAGCCATGAGGGGAGCCGCCAGAAAAGATGTTACGACGACAGCAATAATGAGCCCTGCCTGGAGCGACCTGGGCGTACCTCCGACCATCAGTGCCGTTTTGAAGTTCTGGGACGCGGTTCCCGAGAGACAGGCTGCCAGGCAGACAACTCCGGAGATCAGCAATGTCGTCCGGACTGCCTCCGCCCCGGCGATCCGCCCGGCAAAGAGGAAAACAGCGGCCAGTAGAAAAGTGCAAATTGTGATTCCGGACACGGGCTGGTTCGTGCTTCCAATCAGGCCGACAATATAAACAGAGATTGCCACAAAGAAAAAAATAGCAAGAACGGTGTACAGGGTTGCGATGCCCGCGCCAACCGGGCTGACGTTGAAAAAGTACACGCCCGCGGCGATCAGAATCCCGGCTAGAATAAAGAACCAGGTGGTTCCATGCTTTAGATCTCTATCCAGGGAGGAGCCGGAGGCAGTCCCCGCAGTTTTGGTTTCGCTCAAGCCTACAAGTGCAGACTTGATGCCCGCGGCAAGCTGCCGCCGAATCTGGATAATGGACCAGAGCCCTCCAACCGTCATTCCCCCGACACCGATGTATCGCACTTGATCGGCCCACATGGCCGAAGCAGCCGCATCCGGAGCGCCAGCCACATGGTGCAATGCCGTGAAGAGGGGGATGAAAAAGAGCCATGCAAGCGCACCTCCGGTTGCCACAAGGACCGCGCCATTAAATTCGATAATGAATCCCACGCCGACGAGAGCCGCCGAAACGTCAGAGCCCAGCCTGAACGCGGCATTGCCCAGCCGGAACGCGCCCGAAACGGTTTCCTGCAAGACGGAAATTCCCGACGAGAGCACCTTCACCGCAAACCCCGCAAAGAATGCGGTGACGATACTTTGAATTCCTTCCCGGCGGCCTTCGCCGAACGCTGCCATGCCCGTTTTTAGTATCTCTGCAGTGGCAACTCCTTCCGGATATTTCAGCTCTCTGGATTCCACGACCATCGGCCGCCGCAAAAAACCCGCGAGCACAACCCCTAAAATGCTCCCGGCCAGTACAGCCAGAGTAACGGTGGCATATTCCGCAAAGCCCCAGGACGCAAACGGCTTCATCGCACCTGAAAGCACCAGCGCCGGAAAAACGAAGATCACGCCCGCGGCAAGTCCTTCACCCACGGAACCTGTCGCTTGAGACAAGTTCACTTCCGCCACCGAGCGAGTGCGCATCAGGGTGTGAAACAGGATAAGGGCAATCACACTGCAAGGAATATTTGCACTGATCGTGATCCCGACTTTAAGACCAAGATACATATTGGCGGCAGCCATGGCCAGGCTCAGTATCAGGCCGATCAATACTGCCCGGAATGTGAATTCGCGTTCCGTCGTCATATGGCTCTCCAGGGGAAAATCGAAAATCTGAAAATCGGGGACAGGCTACGCAATCCCCCAATTCATCGGATAGGTCCTTTCCATCTCATTCTTTTCGAATTGGGGGATTGCGTAGCCTGTCCCCGGTTTTCAGAATACTCCAAAATCCGCCAGGGCAGATCGAGAATGCAGAATGTTACCAATGCAATGACCTCGATTGAAAGCAGATACCATGGCCAGGTCCCCATGAAATCCAACAGAGACGGCTCCCCAGGTTTCCGGCAAAGATATCCATAATTCCATCCGCTGATCGCATCCAGAATTCCGACCATCAATCCATAGACATTCAACGCGAGCATCATGCGCCATATGCTTCCCCTGTGCGGTTTGAATCCCGGCCTGGCGATCAAAAATATGATTGCCATCAGCGTCACTCCGTGACTCCAGAAAAACTGGATGAATTCCCAGGAAGGGAAGCCCCGGGACAGGTCAGGCGTAACCGTTGCCTGGAGGACTCCGCCCAAACCACAGAAATAGGCAACTTCGGTCATGAACTGGTTCGGGCGGAACAGCGAAATAATGCATGCAATCAAAACCAGGTTGCATAGCTCCAGCGGAAGCGAATATTCCCAGGCCAGCGCATGCACAATTCCCTGGTGCGTATAGAAAACTGCCGCGTAGCTTAACAGAGCAAACCCGAACAGCGGACCCAGCCACTTTCGGAAGTTTTCCGCTCTTCCTTTCCAGGCAAGAAGCAGAGATATTCCAGCGATGATTCCCAGAGTTATAAGGTGTTGTATGTCGAATGCATGAAATGCAGGGGCCATCTGTCTGTCAACCGGGGACGCCACCCTATTTCGCCTATCGCATTTCGGGCTGTCGATATCGTTTTGGCGAAATAGGGTGGCGTCCCCCATTTCCCAGGTCAAACCTGGATAAGACCTCTTCCAGCTGCTCCTTGGGATTTATTTTCTTCACCACATAAACACGGGAAAGCCTGCGGTCCGCAAAAGCCGGATCAGCCGTCAGCAGAATTCTATGTTCCTTTTCCGTACTCTCTGCAACGCGAACCGGATTCGCAACAATGACATCAAAGCCGAGGAAGCGCAAAGACGACGCAAGCGAAGACAGGTCCGGATCCGTGACAAACCGGAGGCGCCGCAGAGGTTCCCGGCGGATTGTCAGAAGCGATTTCACATCCAAAGATTCAAAAACCGGATAAATGCTGACATGATCTCCCGGAAAAAGGAAATGCGCAAGATCCGCGGAAGATCCGTTGACCATTACGAGCTCGACTTCGGATGCGGGAACCGCCAGAGCCTGCAGCATCTGCCCAATACTGATCACGCCGTTGATC
>JBEKKY010000144.1:0-8509 GCA_050010475.1 Acidobacteriota bacterium
AAATGGCACGCGCCGGGAACCAAAAGGCTTGCCAATGGAAGGATGCACGGTATGGGATTCATGTCCATTAATCAATGGACATGCACTGCAGGGAGCACACTAGCATCTTTGATGCTTCATGGCGGCAAAGTCGCGATCGTGGGGCTGCGCTGCAATCCGGGAGTTGATTCGGAATCCGGTTTCCGCCAATGCGTCGCCGCCGCAATGGGACTGAAATACGAAGATACGGTTATTCACCAACATCGATCCGACAATGGCATGTATCGCTTTGCCGTACCAGGTGGTTCGATGGGCACCGTCACTACAGTTCCTCAGTTGATAATCGCCGCCAGGGAGCTAAAACAAAGAATCCTGCAAGCTGCCGTAACACCTCGGCCGGGCGCTATGATGCTTCCTCCGCAGCCCGCCTCGTTCCCGGGCAAAAAGCCTGGGGACCTCGATATCAAAGACAGCATGGTCTTCGAGAAAGCAAATCCTGGCAACAGGAAGTCAGTGATTGAGGTGCTAGGCCCCTCGTCTGAGAGCGACAATTCGGGCATTGCTCATCCCGTTGCCGGCACGGTATCGGGATTGACTTCAGACGGGAAGCCGGACCAGACGAACTATATCATGAGCCGGCAAGCCCACTTCATAGAGGTAGAGGTGGATACCGAAACCGGGCAGGTTGAGATAACCAATGCGGTTTGCGTCAACGACATTGGCCATTGCTTTAATCCTGCAGGCGCCATGGGACAGCAGTATGGCGGCGCCGTCATGGCCTTTGGCCGAAGCGCAACCGAAGAGAAGGTGTTCTGCCCAAACACCGGAGTGGGACTTAATTACGATCATATGAACTACTACATTGGAACCATGAATGACTTTGCGCCTGTTCACTGCATCCTAAACGAGAGCCACCTGGGATATTCCGCCTATGGTGCGTATGGAATCGGGGAAAACGTCGGCGCCAGTCTTTCCGGAATCACTTCTTCCGCCATATACAACGCAATAGGCAAATGGGTCCTTGACTTTCCCACCACTCCGGACAAAGTCCTCAAAGCCCTGGGCAAGATATAAGAGGAGCACTATCATGACAGGAAGAAATTTGCGTTTGTAAATGCCAAGACACTCGATGAGGCGGCCGCACTTACGCAGAAAGGTAACGCCGCAATAATAGCCGCGGCAGTTTAGATTCTCCCTACCAACGCTGAAACTGTGATCCGGCCGTGGCGATGTTCTTCTCTAACCTTTACCTGGGCTGCGAGGTACTGAAGGCAGGCAAAAAGTGTGTCTCGTGTGGATGAACCTCCTGATGAGTATGAAATACAGAAAAAGATTCGCGCACTGAGTGTGTTTCGCAGTGAGTTGGCAGGGAGCCCGCTGCAATTATTTCTTCTTTTCAATGGGGTATTTCAGTTCAGACCATTTCAGAAAGCCGCCTTCGAGCAGTTTGACATTGCGATATCCAAACCTCGCCAGCTTAGCAGCCATGTCACTCGAATCCTCTTCATGGGAGCAGGAGCAATAAAGAATGAGCGTTTTATTGCGAGGAAGCGCGACAGGGACCTTGAGTGTGTCTGCCCAGGGAAAGCTGATGGCCCCCGGGATATGGCCTTCCTCAAAGGATTCTTGAGGGTCATTGCTGACCACCAGGATGTCGGCAGTCTTGCTGTCGATCATTTTTTTCAGTTCTTCGCATCTTATCCTGGAAAAGCTTTGGGAAGCACCCTCCTCCTGGGCCAAGGCGAGCAGTGAGACAAGCACCAGCAGGCACGCGCACGTCAGAATGCCGGCCATATTCTTCTTTTTTATCATTGGGTCCTCCTTTGATTAATAAGGCTTGAACCAGACTCTGCTGTAGTTGTTGCCGAAGCTCATCAGGGGCCTTTTGCGGTTTCTGAACACAAGAAGGACAATCCAGGCCTCCAGTAAAGTCGGTCACTCACTTCCAATCGCGTGACCCTAAAAAAGACAAACCGCGGCCGGAGCCATAATCCGGCGGCTACCCGGTCGGCTTGTCGTCAGGCACGGCATGGGTCTCCTGAATCCAGCCGCCGCGCCCTCTGCATTTTCCCAGATGGTCTTAGCCAGCGGCATGAGCTCTCCATTGACCGTGATTTTCGAATTGGCTGCAAGCTTTATAGCTTAGGATGATCGGCAAAGAACTTGAAGATATTGGGCATGCCACCCGAGATCGCTGTGCCGTGGTCTCCGCCGGGCACTTCTACATATTCATATTTCATACCCATTTCTTTCATGGAATCGGCCCACGTGCGTGTATTTTCTGGAGGCACAACCGTGTCTTTGTCTCCCTGGACGATCATGACCGGAAGATTTGCATTTTTAATTTTGCCTAAATAGTCCTTGCGATCGTTCTGCATTAGAAAGGCTGCCGGAGCAATACTTGCAATGGCGGCCCAGTTGGACGGGTATTTTGATCCTAAAAACAGCGTCCCGGCACCGCCCATGGAGTGGCCCAGCAAATAGGTGCGTTTGTCGTCAATAGTGAATTCCTTCCGCATCATCTCCAAAACCGTCAGGACGTCTTTTTCGCTCAACTCCGCCAGATTGGGCGGTTCGATGGGACGCCCGCGCATTGCAATTACTGGAGAGCCGTACCATCCGGTTACGTTATATCCCAAAGGCCCTACGACGATGTATCCGCCTTCCTCCGCGAGGTCGACCAGGCGGTCGCGCACCAGGAAGTTGCCGTCTCCGCCCATGCCATGCAGAGCCACGATCAAAGGATTTTTCTTGTCCTTTGTAACTTTGGAAGACACATACAGAACATAGCTCAAATCTTCATTGGTTGCTGTGAAGTGGTATTTGCGCTGCTGCACTCTTGGATCCGGTTTGATCTGAAGAGGCATTTTGGGCATAGGCCCTCGGTCCATTTTCGGCGCCTGGGCGAGTATGGATTGGGTGCCAAGCAGTGCTATCAGCAGTGAAAGCAGAATGTTCAGAGGGCGGGATATGACATTTGTTCTATAGGAAATTTTCATGGTCCCTTTTCCTTTGATGTTTTACATGCATTCGAATTTGTTTCACAAAGCTCGCAGATGATGCTTGTAATACCGGCGAACATTCGGAAGATAAAGAGTGTAAGAGAAACCCTTTTTCTGCTGCAAGCGAAAAGTAATCACGAGACGGAAGTTGTCACACATGTGTGACATATTTCTTGACAACCTGCAGACTGATATGAGATTCCGTATTTGGCCGGACAGGGTGGGCCGGATTGTCGTTCTTCGCTTCTCACACATCACAAACCTTGAATAGAGAAGGCAGCATATGGAAAGAAGAAACTTTTTCAAATTAGCAATAGCCGCAGGAGTCAGCACGATGGCTCTGGCTGACAATGCGGGGGCGTTGGATTTCTATCCCATGCCGTCCGACAAAAAAATTGCCGTACTTTTCGCGACCTGGTGCGGGAGCTCTCGGGATGCGGCAGTGTGGATCTCGGAAGGGATGGGAGGGATTGCCAAAGTCTTCGATGTTCGTGAAAATCCCGATCTAACGAGCTTTGATCACATTGTCGTAGGCGGCTCTATTCGATCGGGTGTAACGCGCAAAGAGCTGCAGGACTACATCGCAAAAAACAAGGCGACCCTGAAGGGCAAAGTCCGAGGACTGTTTGCGGTATGCGGCAATGGGGAAAAGCCGGTCGGGCCCCCTCAAAAGGCATCCTATATCGATAATCACCTGGCTAAATTAACCGAGTCCGGCGAAGTTCCCTCAAAGGTATTTAACGGCAGAATCACGAAGGCCCTGATCGATCCCGAGAATCGCAAAAGGATGGAGGACATGTACCCCAGTTTTGCGGGCAAGCCGCTGGAAGATTATGATCTTCTCAAACGAGCCGATTGTCTTGCATTCGGAAAACAGATTTTAGGCATTAAGTAATAGCCCAAAGGCTGGCGATTCAATATCCGCAACCGATGGAATGCGTAGTGCATGCAATTCAGGGGGCGGAGGGCCCCCTGATATTTTTTAAACTGTCATCTGCGCACCTTCGGTCTACTTTGCCTCCCGCCAGTGCAGTATCTTATTTTCCTTTCTCCCCCACAATTCCGTGAGAGGGAGCCAAGGGTCTTCTTGATGTGGCTCACTTGAGCGTTTTGGCGACGCGAAAGCCAAGATAGTTGCGCCCGCGAGTATTGGGCGCATACACAAAGGCTCGGTTCGCCGAGCGCATTGTCTTCGCAGTGCTCTCAAATGAGTTCGAACGGAATCCGCGCACAGAGCAATTACCGCTTTTTACCGCGGAGCCATTCGTCGGCAGCAGGGCGGTGTCAGATTGGTAGCAATCTTCTATCCACTGATAAACATTGCCGTGCATATCGCATAAGCCAAAAGCATTCGTTGGGAACGAACATATCGGAGAGGTTAAATCTTTCCAGATGTCGCGCCCTTCAGCCCATCCTCCCAGATCTGGTCCAGTGTCCTTTCCATAATTAGCATAGTCGTGGCTTGGTTCGTTGCCCCACCAATAAACCGTGGTCGTGCCTGCACGGGCGGCGTATTCGAATTCTGATTCCGACAAGAGACGATATTTCTCTTTGCCGATTTTTCTGTTGAGCCAGTGAACGAAGGCCTGTGCATCCCACCAACTGACGCCAACAACTGGATGATTGCCGCGAACAGGGTCCACATAGTCCTGGATCGGTTTGCCGTCGCGGTCTAATCTGAGCGCGGCTTCTACTGAGGGGCCGTCGCACACGCCATCGCTAACACACGCGTTCCACAGATCCCAGGTGATAGGTCCTTTGCTCACTGCAAACGAATAGGTAATCACAACGGTGTGCTGTCCCTCGTCCGCATCCCTGTCCTTCTCCGTCTCGGGCGAACCCATAATAAATTTGCCGGGCGGGATAATCACCATCTCAGGACACATCTCACAATCTCTGAAAGTTTTGGCCACACGATCTGCAGCCTCGGCGTGCACCGCCAATACTCCCGCAAGGATCAGCGCAGCAATGACTATCAGGAGAATCCGGAGGTGCGCTACGCATATCCGTATCCTGAATAGCCCTGCCAAGCTTTGTCCATGAAACGGCAACATGGATTTTCCTCCCTCCGGAATAACCTCGGCGCGAAAGCGGACCAAGCGGCAATCAGGAAAGCGTACAAAAATATGGTTGGCCGGCATTATGTCACACTTATCTGGCACACGTCACAAATATGTGACATGTGCTAGAATGTTTTCCACCGGAATGGCTCGCATTTAACAAAAGCAGGAATCCTGAGGCTTCTGTTGCCTCCATCGTCCGGCAAGCAATCGATTCGTGAAATCGCCCTGATAAAGTCTTGGAAGAGTGGAGATTCCTTGGAGAGATGAATATGGAATATCAAGAAGGCAGTCTCATAATTGATGGGATTAAAATCCACTACTACCGTTCTGGCGGGAGGAAACCGGCTATTGTGTTACTGCACGGCGGCACTGATGATGGGCTTTGCTGGGGGCGGACTGCCCGGGAACTGGCAGAACAATTTGACGTTATCATGCCGGATGCGCAGGGACACGGATTTTCTGATAGATTGGACGCAGAGTTTTCGTTTGATAACCATACGAAACATGTGGCAGGCCTGGTCAAAGAGCTGGGGCTCGAAAAGCCGGTCATAATGGGGCATTCCATGGGTGCAGGGATTACGTGTAGCGTTGCGATGGAATACCCTGACTTACCCAAAGCCATTATCCTCGAAGACCCGTCCTGGGGCCTGTTTCCGCCAAAACCGGAAGACTTTGAAACGGCGAAAAAGAACCATGAGGCAATACGAGCCTATCAAACAGGATTGGCCAACGTGCCGCTGGAGCAGGCAATTCACGGTTACACGCTGGGCGGCGCCATTGCAGCCAAGCGGGAGAAAACGGAAGGCTCGATTGAAGTGGGCAAGCTCGCAGACGTGATCATCATTTCGCAGGACTTGTTTAAGGTCGAACCAAATCAGATCGGAAAAACCAAAGTTCTAATAACAATGGTCGGCGGAAAGGTTGTTTACAAAGATCCTTCATGGGAAAGCGAGCCATCCGCCGATTTAAGGTAGTGCGGCTGCTCAGCAAGCCGCACCGTCACACATTTTTTTGCTAATAACGAAGGAGGAGTTATGTGGAAGAAATGCCTTGCTGTTATGGCGCTTTCGTTCATTGCTGCTGCCTGTCAAAAACCAGCTTCCGAAAGCACCTCTCCCGAAACCGCTGGCACGCAGAAAGCCGATGCGCAAAGCCCTTGTGACCGCTCCTGCCTGGAAGGCTATATCGACAAATATATGGACGCCATGCTTAAGCATGAAACAAGCAAGACCCTCTTTGCGGAAAACGTCAGGTTTACCGAAAACGGAGTGCGCCTGGCTTTCGGAAATGAAGGGCTATGGGCAAGCGTAGTTGGAAAGGGGACGTACAAATTCTATGTTCCCGATATCGAGACACAACAAGTGGCGTTTATCGGCACAGCCCGCGAAGAATCCATGATGTCGAAGGAAGGTAATCCTGTGGTCATCGCTCTTCGGTTGAAAATAGCAAAAGGGCTGATTACGGAAGCGGAGCAGCTCGTGATCCGGCCGGAAAGCAGTCTGTTTGACCCGAACCGCAAGCGCCCGCCTTCGGCTGCCGAGAGCATCGAAAAAATGGGCGCGCCGCATCCTGTATTTATGGAAGCTATTCCTGAGGCCGAGCGGGTTCCCCGCGAGGAACTCATCAAAACCGCCAATTATTACTTCTCCGGATTACAGCGTAATGACGGCAAAGGCTATTACCCCTTCACCGATGACTGCGACCGTTATGAAAACGGCGGCCGGGCCACTAATGTCCCTCTGAAACCCGGAGAGAAGCTGCCGGATCCGCTGAAGGAAAAAGTGTATTCATCAGCATGGGGCTGCAAAAAGCAATTTGAGTCCGGCCTCATGCATTTCGTGTCACGAATTCGAGACCGGCGATTCGCCGCCGTGGACCGCGAACGCGGAATTGTTTTCACCTTCAACTTCTTCGATCATGGCGCGGGCAAGACCAGATATTTCAAGACGCCCGACGGCCGCGACGTGGTTGCTGGTCCCACTGAGCCGTGGACCTGGCAACAGGCTGAGCTATTCAAAATTGAAAAGGGCAAGATCCGTCGCATTGAAGCTGTCCTGCAGCGATGCCCCTACGGGATGAACTCCGGATGGAGCACGTTTGAGCAGGGGATGTCCGAGCAGATACAGAACATTCAATAACTCTTATCCAATCAGGACGGTTCCCGGTGTGACCACGGGACGGAAAAAGTCAAATATCTTTACGGGAGACAATGGAAGGAAACGTCTGACAATCGTTTTTGTTTTGCTGTCCATTTGCATTTTGTTTGTTCCAGGTCTGACGCAAGCGGCTCAGACATGTGACCGGCAGTTCCTCGTCAACCTCATGAAAAACTACCTGGCAGCCCTGGTCGCTCACAACCCGAATGCTGTGCCGTTTGATAAGGACATCAAATTCACTGAAAACACGGCCAATATCCCTGTCGGCGATGGCTTGTGGGTAACGGCATCTGGCGGACCGACAGAGTTTCAGGTATATGCCGCCGACCCGGTGATGCAGCAGGTTGCCGGGCTTTTCATGATGAAGGAAAACGGCCATCAGGATGTCCTGCTCGGAGTTCGCCTGGCCCCGGCGGGAGACCGCCGGAGAAAACACGCAGTTTACATAAAATCGTTTATCAGGCGCTGCGGAGAACTTGTGGAAGGAGGTCCCATTTTAAAAAAGGGCCTTCATCTATCTATCAGCAAGAGCGACTGCCGCCGGCAAAGCCTGAAGTGGAGTTCCGCCGACCGCTTTGCACGCGAGAAGAACCAGCATCGGCCGCATTCTTTTTCCGCCTGCACCAAGAATGTATCTCGAAGGTTCGTAAATGGTGAGTGGTTTTTTCGCCTTCACCACATCTTTTAAAAATTTTTCAATTTGAGGAATTGATTGCCGCTGAAATTCTTCAAGTTTTTTTTTCATATCTCTTCCGTGTGACAAAATAAAGTCCGCCAAATATGCACGCGATTCCTAAAAGAGTGTGAACGCCGACGTGTTCACCTAATGTCATCGTGCCGATGATAACGGCAACGATCGGTGTAAAGAAAGAAGTCATGGCCGCCTTCGTGACGTCTATCTGTTTGATGAGCCAGTACAATCCGATGAACGCCAGCACCGAACCGAAGATACTTAAAAACAACAAAGCGATTGTGGATTCGGTTGTCCATGTCCACCGGGCGTGTGGTTCGAGAATTAAACTGACTGCTGTGAGGATGATACCGCCGCAGGATAAGTGAACCGCGACTGTGATCAGTGGATCGAGCGATGCCGCGCGATGTTTCGCATACACGTTGGCGCTTGCCGCGCTCAACGCACTGCCGACCACCGCTAATCCTCCGAGTATAGCCGCCTCGCTTCCACTAAGATCATCTTTAAAAATAATTAGTATGCCGATGAAACCGACAGCCAATCCGATGATTCTATTCACAGTCAATCGTTCCTTCTCCAATGTCCAGTGTGCGAGGAGCGCTACAAAAAGGGGAATGG
>JBEKKY010000145.1:0-8501 GCA_050010475.1 Acidobacteriota bacterium
CCGCTGAAAGATCGCTTCTACACACCAGAAGCAGCCTGCACCGAAAGTCGCCTGTTTTTTCATATCGTTTACGCGTTCACGCGTTTACGGCTTTACGCGTTAAAAAACACGTGAACGCGTTAACGCGTAAACCCGTGAACGGTTTTATGAGATGCGGCGGGCGTTATAGCTTAACGGGGTAACCTCATTCGATTGTACCTTGACCTGCCAAATGTACTCCTCATCCGGATTCCCTTCCGATTGAAACTTCAGCCGGACCCAGTAGGTGTCTTCGCCCCTGTTTGCAGCATCCCAGGATTTGAACTTGAGTGAAGGATTGCTCCCCTGCACCATCTTTGCGACCGTTGGGTTCGATTTAAGCAGCAGGTCGTAGGCATCCTGTTCGGCTTTTCCGCTCTGGTATTTCAGTGCAGGTTCTCCTGATTGAGCTGTTTGGGAATCCGTCTGCACCGCAGGTTCGGTTGTCGTGTCCGTAGCCGGAGGAGGCGTTACGACTTTTGCCATTCTAATGGCTCTGGGTGGCCGGGAGACCGGCGGCAAAGGATGAGCCATTTCAAGAGCTTTCTGGACCAAGCCCAATTCAGGAGGTCGCGGCGGAGGAGGAATAGGCTTCTGGTATTCCGTCGGGAATGGTTCATGGTTGGAGCCCACAGCAAGGGTGACAGGCTTGATATCACCGACCAGCGCCATTTTTAGCGCCATTACCCGAGTCGAGAGCCTGTGCCGCACATACGGCACGCCGATGATCGGCAGGCCGACGACAACTACAAAAATCAGAAGCGCCATGGATACCCGCTGCCGGGTCTTATAGAAACGCTCCCAACCCTGACGGATCAAATCTCCGACCTGGGACTCATTGACTTCTGAAAGCACTCCTCACTCCCTTTTATTAAGTCCCGCATAAAATAGTGACACAACTGCATGCCCTAGCCTCGAAGGGCATGCGCGCAATGCTAAGGTGATTGAGCGCTGAAAGCGCGGAGCAGCAAAGCCCAGGGTGAAGGAGCATGCGCAGCGTGCTCCGGAACCCTGGGTTTGGAATGGGATTCAGTTAAGCCCCGTAAGGGCGGCGCAGGTTGTGAAATTTCTTCACCTCAATAAAGATTGTTTTGCACTCCTAATCGAAACCGATCTGCAAAAACCTGCTTCGCCCTTGCAGGGCTTTTCAATTCTTGTTTCTGAGGCCCAGGGCTGACGCCCTGGGCTTTGCTGCTCCGCGCTTTCAGCGCTGAGATTCCACTTAGTTTGACGCGCTTGTTCTTCGGGGCTGGAATCTTCAACGCTATCACTATATTATGCGGGACTCAATAATTCCTGATTCCTGATTCAATAAAGCTTTCAATCTGGAATCAGGAATTATGTTTAGGACCGATTGCGGACGCCCCGAAAGACAAGATATTTGTAAATAAAATCTTCTATATCCCCGTCCAGAACGCGGTCCGCATTGGATGTCTCATATTTCGTCCGATGATCTTTCACCATTCGGTATGGATGCAGCACGTAGGAACGAATCTGACTGCCCCAACCAATGTCCAGTTTTGTGTCCTCCACGGCTTGAAGTTCCTGCCGCTTCTTGTTCAGTTCCAGCTCATAAAGGCGCGCCCGTAAAACCTGCCGCGCCATTTCCCTGTTGCGAATCTGGGAGCGTTCGTTCTGACAGGAAACAACGACCCCTGTCGGAATGTGAGTAATGCGCACGGCGGAATCGGTCACATTGACATGTTGCCCCCCGGCGCCCGAAGACCGATAGGTATCGATCCGAAGATCTTTCTCGTCGATCTGGATTTCGATTTTATCGTCCAGCTGCGGATAGACAAAAACGGAGGCAAAGCTTGTCTGCCGCTTCCCCATGGCTCCGAAAGGAGATATGCGCACCAGCCGGTGTACCCCGCTTTCCGACGAGAGATATCCATAGGCAAAGTCGCCTTCCACGAGAAAGGTTGCCGACTTGATTCCGGCCTCGTCCCCAGGCTGATAATCAAGCATTTTGGTGGAATAGCCCGATCGTTCACTCCATCGCAGATACATCCGGATCAGCATCTCCGCCCAATCCTGGGACTCGACGCCTCCGGCGCCCGGATGAATTGTTACGATAGCATTGGAGGCGTCGTTCTCTCCGGAGAGGAGCATGCGAATTTCAGTGTGCTGAGTTTCCTGCTCGAGCTTTTGAACTTCGTTCGTAAGCTCGGGCACGACATCTTCCCCTTCTTCCGCAAGCTCCGCCAGCGCTTTCAAATCGTCCGCATCCCGAGCCAGTTTCGAATCCAGCTGAATATCCTGCTCCAGGCGGCTCCGTTTTTGCAGAATTTTTTGCGCTTCTTCCTGATTATTCCAGAATTGCGGCTGAGCTACCTTTTTTTCAAGATCGAGAACCTCTGCGCGCTTCCTCTCCACATCAAAGATACCCTCGAATCTGCTGTATCTTTTCCTCGATCGCGTTCACTCTCTCATGAAGTTCCTCGGGCATTCATTCCTCCTAAGTTCATCGTTTACGAATTGAAGCGTTTATGCAGACCGGCTCCAATCACCAATCCACACGAAATGATAGCACAGAGCAAAACGAAAACATCCCCATAGCGTGTGTATAGAGTATCGGCCTCAATGAAATCAAAGTGCCCTTCGCATATGGCCTGCCGCAGAATGCCGGTTGAGGTTTGAATCCTGCCCGTAGGCTCGATGAACGCCGAAATGCCGGAGTTCGCAGCCCGAAGCAGGTATCTCCGGTTCTCTACTGCACGGAAGCGCGCAATCTCGAGGTGCTGGTAGGGAGCCGCGCTGTCCCCGTACCATCTGTCATTTGTAAGATTGATGATTAACTGGCTTCCTCGCTGGACAAACCGGCGGACCAGACGCGGGAAAACGGCTTCGAAACAGATGATAACGTTGGCTGGATGGCTCCCGATGGTTACCACACGGTAGTCATCTCCGGGAGAAAAGGAGTCCACGTCCTTCGAGATAGTGTCGATAAACGAAAGAGCCCCCTTCAATGGAGTGTATTCGCCAAACGGGACCAGGTGTATCTTGTCGTATAGGCCTTCCAATGTTCCGTTCCTATCCAGGAAATAGGCGCTGTTGAAGTATTGCCGGTTTTGTTCCGTTCCTCTATAGCTCACATTGTTGAAAACCAGCCCAAGCGGAAAGCGCCCGGCCAAGCGCTCAAGAACCCGACGGTAGCTGGAATCCGATTCGAAATTCAGGGGAGAGGGGGACTCCGGAAGAATTAACAGATCCGCGCGGGACGCGTTCAAAGCGTCCGCCATCCGCACATAGCCATCCTGAAATTTGTCTCGCTGAACCCAATCCGGATCGTCAAACGAGATGTTCCCCTGCAACATAACAGCCTTGGAACGTGGATGAAGGTCGCCCCATTTCCGCAACTCGACCCTGCCATAAATGCAGCAAGCGGAAATCAGTATGATTGCAATGCCCGCCGGAGCGCAGGCGAGAATCCCACGAGCCTTGCGGTGCAAAAGCAACGCGATCCCGGCGCCGGTCCAGACGAGGAGAAATGAGATCCCGTAGACTCCGGTTAGGTCTGAGATCTGGATGATGCCGAGAAAACGGGATTGGGAATATCCCGCCATTAGCCATGGAAGTCCGCCAAACGGTGAAAAACTCAGCGCATATTCGGACAGAATCCAGATAAACGGAAACGCCAGGATAAATGCGTCGCCACATCGCTGGTGCCCATACTTTGTCAGCGCACATGCCGCCGCCGGATAGCATGACAGCACGGAAATCAGCAGTAGGTAGGCGAACCAAGCCAGCGCATGAGATAACCCGCCATAACGCGTGAGGACGGGGGGCATCCAAATCAGCAGGGGAAAATACTCCAGCAAGCCTGCAATGAATCCGCCACCCAACGCTCCCTTCACACTCTTGGCCCGGGAAAGAAATAAAATCAGTGGAACAAACGCCACCCAAGCCAGATAGGCTTGACTGGCGCGAGGAAACGACGCCGCCAGAAGAATCCCGGTCAATGCCGGCAGAATAAAAATCATGAAATTATCGGGGCACAAAATAAAACGCCATGGATTCCACGAATTGAATCCGTGGAATCCGTGGCGTTTTTTCCGGCCATTCCGTCAATTGGTTTTAATGAACGAGGAGAAACCATTCTTCTGAAGGCGAAGTTTCGTTGCGGCGGCTTCGGCCCGCGTGCGAAACTTTCCAACCATCAGGTGATATAACTGCCCCTCCGCCTGCGGCGGTTCAATTTGGTAATCGAAACCCTTTTCCTTAAGCGAGCGAGCCGTAGCATCCAATGCCGCCTTCTGGCTGAAGGCGCCGACCTGGAGGGAATATGTGACCGATTCGGAGTGGGGTTTGGGCTTTTCCGAAGGCGATATTGCCGGCGCAGGAGCAGCAGCCTTGGGCGCCGGTTCCGCTGAAATAACAGCCGGCTCGGCGGCTCGGCGGCTGACCTGCTTATACCAATCCAGCTGTTGATCCCCTGAGTCCGGCTTTGGGGATTTCGGTCCTGAATCCGAATGCGCAGGATTGTCGGTTGGGATCTGCAGCTTGTCGGAGGCTGCGTTGGATTGAGACTCTGCCGCAATCTGGCTTCCCGCCTGAAATCCCTGGTGCTTCCCCATTCTATATCCCAAAATAAAAAAGCAACCGCAAATGATGATCAGCACCGCAAAGGCGACGATAAGTTTCCGGTTATCGAACACCAGTTCAAACCCAGATTCCGCCTCATTATTCACCATGATCTCTACTCTCGCTTTGTTGAATCCAGCCAACTTTTAATGATATCGATCGGCACAGGAAAGACCACCGTTGTATTTTTTTCCACGCCGATTTCGGTCAACGTCTGCAGGTAGCGCAACTGAAGCGCAACCGGTTCTTTATTGATGACACCGGCAGCTTCCGCGAGCTTGGCTGAAGCCTGGAATTCACCTTCGGCGTGAATGATTTTTGCCCGCTTCTCTCTCTCGGCTTCCGCCTGTTTCGCCATCGCCCGTTGCATTTCCTGCGGCAAATCGACCTGTTTTACTACGACAAGGCTTACCTTGATGCCCCACGCGTCTGTATGCTGATCCAGGATCTCCTGAAGCTTGACGTTCAACTTTTCGCGGCGGCTCAGGAGATCGTCCATATCCACTTCTCCAAGAACCGAACGCAGCGTAGTTTGCGCAAGCTGAGATGTTGCATACAAGTAGTTTTCAACCTCCACGATTGCTCGCGGTGCATTCATCACCCGGAAATAAATGATCGCGTTCACTTTTACCGAAACGTTGTCGCGCGTGATGATGTCCTGGGGCGGGACTTCGAGAGTGATCGTCCGAAGACTGACGCGCACCATCTTGTATATGGGCCAGAAGACGAATACGATACCGGGACCCGCCGCATCCGGCATTAAACGGCCCAAACGGAAAATAACACCCCGCTCATATTCCTTCAGGATGTTGACCGTGCTCCATAGATAAAGAATGACAATCACAATTCCCAGCAGCAGAAGTTCCATATTCCCTCCGCATTGATGACTTCTTTACTCCTTCACTTCCTCAACTTTCAGCTTTAAATTCTCAACTACCAGAACCTTAACCGCTTTTCCCGCAGATATCGGGGAAGAAGAATACGCCGTCCAATACTCGCCTCTGACTTTCACGCGACCGGCTCGATAAACGTCGTTATCGGCGACGCCGATGAGCCCGACCATACCTTGATCTCCTGTGGCAACCTTCTGCCTGTGCGATCGGATTAGCGCCACGAGCAAAATCAGGAAAATGATCGCGAATGGCAGGGCGAGGGCGAGCGCCGTCGCCAGTCCGATCCGGACGGCAGGATCAGGCGTATCGATAAGGATCAGCATTCCGACAACCATAGACACCAATCCTCCTATCCCGAGGATCCCAAACCCTCCGACTTTGACTTCGGCGATGAAAAGTCCTATAGCAAGCAGAATCAGGAGCACACCGACGTAATTGATCGGAAGGAAAGAAAGTCCGAGCACAGACAGAAGCACACAAATTCCGCCAATCACTCCGGGGGCTACAAATCCCGGGTGTGTGAATTCAAAATAGAGCAGTATCAAACCGACGACTCCCAAGAGCAGCGCCAGATTGGGCTCAGAAATCGTTGAAAGCAGCTTTTCACGGGTAGACATCGGGTAGTCGACGACGTTCTGCCCCTGAGGGTCGATCACCATTTCCTGCCCTGAAAAAAGACGAACGTGGTAGCCCTGGAGTTTGGAGAAAAGTTCCGCTTCGTCTTTTGCTATGAAATCGATCAGGTGACTGTTGAGCGCTTCGGTTTCCGTAAAGGACTTGCTCTCGGTGACGCCCTTTTCCGCCTCCGCAATGTTCCTGTTTCGTTTGCTCACGATGCTGCGCAAAAAAGCGGTGGAGTTACTGGTAATTTTTTCAGACAGAGTTTTGCCGGCCTCTCCGCCGCTGACCGGAAATCCTCCGATGGCCATTAGCGGATGAGCGGCGCCCGTGTTTGTACCCGGCGCCATCGCCGCAATGTCCGACGCCAACAGCAGGAAAAAGCCCGCCGAAGCCGCTTTCGCGCCACTGGGAGCAACGTATACGACTATCGGGATTTTGCTGCTCAGCATCTTTGTAATGATTTCTTCCATCGACGACCCCAACCCTCCGGGCGTCTGGAGCCGTAGGAGAAGAAAATTCGCATGCTCGCTTTCCGCCCTGGCAATACTCCGGACCACAAACCCGGAGGTCACCGGATCGATGGTTCCGTTCAGGTCTATGCGGGCGATTTCGCCGCGCGCGGGCAGAGCGGCAAACAGGAAAAGAATGGCAAACGCGATGCGTCTGAGTCTGATCATGGTCGGTGCGCCTGTATATATATAATAATAAAAAACGCCACGGATTACACGGATTTAAAGGATTAAAAGGGGACGCCACCCTTTTCGCCCGTCTAGCTTTTGCCATAAAGGCTATCGCCCTGGCGAAAAGGGTGGCGTCCCCTTTTAATCCGTGGCGTTTTGCCGTTCGGCGTGGTAGGAAGACCGGACCAAGGGACCGGAGTTGACGTATTTAAATCCCAGTGAATAAGCATAATCCCGGTATTCCAAAAACTCCTCCGGCGTATAAAACCTCTCGACCGGCAGATGCTTCCGAGTGGGCTGGAGATATTGACCGAGTGTTACAATGTCCACTGCCGCCTCCCGCAAGTCGTTCAGGACGTTGAGAATTTCGTCGCAGCGTTCGCCCAGGCCCACCATGAGACTTGATTTGGTCGTGATCGGAAATCCGAAAGCTTTTGCATTGCGGAGGTGCTCCAGCGAACGGCGGTAGCGCGATCCCGCCCTCGCTGCAGGATAAAGACGGGGAACCGTCTCGACGTTGTGCGCCAGGACGTCCGGAAGAGCTTCAGCCACCGCCCGCAGGGCGCTGATGCTGCCGCGGAAATCGGGGATCAGTACTTCGATGCGAATGCCAGGGCATGACTCCCGCGTGAGGCGGACGGTTTCCGCAAAAATGAAGGCTCCGCCATCTTCAAGATCGTCCCGATCCACGGAAGTGATGACTGCATACCTGAGATTCAGCTTCCGGATCGCGGCAGCAACCCTGCGAGGCTCATCAAGATCATATTCCGGGGGCAATCCTGTTTTGACCGCGCAGAACTTGCAGGCGCGCGTGCACACTTTTCCCAGAATCATGAATGTCGCGGTGCCCGCCCCCCAGCATTCGCCGATGTTCGGACAACGGGCGTCCTCACAAACGGTATTGAGTTTCTGCTCCTGAACCAGGGTTTTGAGCCTGAAATAGCTCTCATTTCCTGGAATTCTAACCTTCAACCATTCCGGACGCGGCCCTCGTTTCCTCTCTGACATACATGTCAATGATAAACCTCGAAGGTGCAAAGGCGCCAAGATTCTTTAAATTCAGCGATCAGCTGTCAGCTTTCAGCAAACCATTTTTGCTTTTCAACCGATGGAGAATTTCTGCCTCTCCCTTCGTTGGACGCTTCGGTGGATTCACCGCATCACTTCGCTTATCCCGGATCCGGGACGGCATTGTCAACGATTCTAATGTCTAATGATTTTTACGCCGAAATAGCGTCGCGCATTGGACGGGTGCTGCTGGGCGGGAGGGGTTTGCCGGCCTGGACCAATTCTTCCACTTCCTCATGCACCAGGATGCAAAGCTTTTTGTAAGCATCTTCCTCGGTAGCACCATCACACACGCCACCCCATGGAAAGAGGTCTGGGCAATAGCCTACATAGAGGTTGTCTTCCTCTTCCCAGCGGATAAACTTAAGATATCGATCTTCGGATTTCATTTCATTGCCTCGCTTATGGCGTTGCGAACCTGCTTTTCTTGATAAGCTCGCGCATCATCGTTATCGCCGCCACTCGGAATGATGGCGCCATTAAATTTCGAATGCCGATATTTCCGGTGAGAACCTTTACCTCCAGAGACGAGGGAAAATTCTGCTTTCTTAAGATCCGAAATAAGATCATGAATCTTCCTCGGCATACATAAAAACTTATCAAACTGGCCGACTTTATGCCACTCAAAACCAAAATT
>JBEKKY010000146.1:0-8439 GCA_050010475.1 Acidobacteriota bacterium
AGAAGAACAGGGATAAATACAAGGCATTGTCCGGCGCCAAAGTGCACGCCCTCGCAGGTTCACCGAGACTTGGTGCTATAAAAGATCTTCCTCGCAATCGATTCGACATTATGTTTGCCTTCTGGACAGGCGAAAGAAAGTACCGTTCATGGAAGCTGCTGGGACTCCGGCTTAGAGCAAAGAAGACCTTTATAATCGGAGGAGATGGCAACGAGTTCCGTTTGACATGGAAAGCCCTTTGCAAGCATTCGATATTCCGGCTGCAGCATCCCCTTCCGACCGATCATCGATATTATGTTGAAAATGCGGCTGAAAATGCAGGTATCGGGGAGAAAATTCTTGTTATCCAGTCCGCTGAGCCGGAATTTGTTTTCAGAGCTCTCGAACGGCTTGAACGGAAACCGGTATTCACCAATCCCTCCTACACGATTTTCTGCCGGAACCGTCCGGAGATTCTAGGCAGCTTTCAGGGAAATCCTCTGTTCCAGCAGGTTGTCAGCCATTCCGAGGCTCGGGGCAGCTGGAGTCATCTGCGTTCCTTGAGGCGACAGCAATTCGCCGGAATTGTGCTGTTTCTGACAGGCGATCCCAGTTACTGGAAGGTGAAACTGTTTGCGTTCCTGTTGGGCTCACGGCGCATTCTGATCTTTAATGAATCAAACGACTGCTTTTTTTTCAATCTAAACCAGTGGCTTGCGCTAATATCCCATCGAATGCAGGGAAGGTCGTACCAGGGCTCAAAATGGAGCCGTTCGATACGGATGCCGTTGTCGTTAATACTCAAATCGGTATCCCTTCCCTTCAGATTTGTTTGGTTGCTTTTGGTCTGGCTTCGGCTTCGAGTTGCCGGTCTAGGATGGTCGAGAAAGAGCCATGATTATTCATTATGATTGCCGATATTTTCTTGGGCATAAGCCCTGCCGATTCCGTCGCGAATGCAATGGCTGCCCTCATTATTCCCCTTTTGGAAAACGAATTCTGATCATCAAACTGGCTGCATTGGGAGATGTGCTGAGGACCACGCCTTTGCTGCGCGGGCTGCGCGCGGAAAATCAGGTTTGCCATATTACATGGTTAACCGAGCCCAGCGTAGTGCCGATCCTGAACGGGATTCCCGAAATCGATCGCCTTCTTCCTTACACGCAGGAATCGATCCTTCAACTGGAGATGGAGAGCTTTGATGAGGTCTATTGCTTTGACAAAGAACCGAAGGCCTCAGCGCTCGCCATGAAAATTCGCGCGGAACGTAAAATAGGATTTGGCATGAGTCCGTTTGGATCCGTCATTTGTCTTAATAAGGAATCCGAATACACCTATGAGCTTGGGATCAACGACCGGTTGAAGTTTCACCTCAATACCAAAACTTATCCGGAGCTTATATTCGAGTGTGCGGGCATTCCGTATCCTGGGCCGACGGAGTACATCCTGCCGGATTTGTCCACGGAGATCAAACAGGCGACGGCGCGACTTCTGGCACAGGGCATCCATCCAGGGGACCTCAAAATCGGGCTCAACACCGGCGCGGGAGATGTTTTCGCCACCAAAAAATGGCCTGAAGAGAGTTATGCCCGGCTGGCAGAGCGTCTCGCGAAAGAATTATCGGCGAAAATCCTGCTTCTTGGAGGGCCCGCAGAGGTGGAGCGGAATAAGAGGATCGCAGCGGCCGCTCACACCAATATCCTAAACACCGGGAACGATAATCCAATCCGGGAGTTTGCAGGGATCGTGGGCAACTGCGATCTTCTTGTCACTGGAGACACGCTGGCGATGCACATTGCGATCGGGCTGGAGATTCCGGTGCTGGTTCTTCTAGGCCCCACATGTCATCAGGAGATCGAATTATATGGGCGCGGCGCCAAGGTTGTTTCGGATCTCGAATGCAGCCCGTGTTACCTGAGCGTCTGTCCCAAGAAGGTCACCTGCATGGATGCCATTTCCGCCGATACGGTATTTGCATCTGCGGCCGCTGTACTGCAAAAACGGTGACAGCCACCGGTGTCCCCAAGGAGACACCGGCGGCTGTCACCGTTTTATCCGAAAAGACCGTATTTCAGAATGAAATAAATTGCCGCAACCCCGTCTCGCCAGCCGATCTTTTTTCCTTCGGAATAATCCCGGCCGCTGTAGGAAACGGGCACCTCAAAAACTCTGAATCGAGCTTTCCCCACTTTTGCGGTGAATTCCGGTTCGAAGCCGAAACGGTTTTCGCAAAAGGTCAACTTCTTCAGAATATCCGCACGGAACACCTTGTAACACGTTTCCATGTCGGTGAGGTTCAGGTCAGTAATTATGTTCGACAGCATCGTAAGAACCCGGTTTCCAACTGAGTGCCAGAAAAGCAGGACGCGATGAGGTCCACCCAAAAATCGCGAGCCGAAGACAACGTCAGCTTTATTCGCGAGAATCGGTTGAATGAGATTGGGATATTCGGCCGGATCGTACTCCAAGTCCGCGTCCTGAATGATGACAATCTCTCCGGTTACCGCTTCAAATCCTCTACGGAGAGCAGCTCCCTTCCCCATATTCCGGGGCTGATAAATGATCTGCAGATCGCCCGAGGGAGGCAGCGATTGAAGGACTTCACGCGTGCCGTCAGTCGAGAAATCGTCCACTAAGATGATTTCTTTGGGGAGATCCACCTTGCGGACGCGCCGTAGAAGTTCCAGGATCGTATTTTTTTCGTTATACACAGGTATGACGACCGATAGTTTCATATCATGGACCTGTGGAAATGGTTATAATAGCCACGGATTCACAGAAATTGTAAATTAGAAAGAATGGCTTGTGGCATAGGCTTGCACAATTCGTTCAGTCTGCGCGAGACCATAGACTACTTCCTTTTCATCTATGAATTCCATAACGAATTTTCCGCTGATATCGGTCGTTATCCCGAACCACAACGGTTCCGGATTTCTCGAAAGCTGTTTGCGCTCGCTGCAATCGCAGACCTATCGGAAAATGGAAATCATTGTGGTAGATAATGCTTCCCGAGACGATTCCATTAAAATCGCCCGTTCCACCGCACCAGGGACCATTCTGCTCCAAAAAGACCGGAACTTCGGATTTGCAGGCGCGGTGAATGCAGGGATCCAATGTTCGAGTGGAGACTGGATAGCGGTTCTGAATAACGACACCGAAGTGCCGCCGGACTGGCTTGCCGAGTGTGCGCGGGCGATTCAGGAACATCCGGATGCCGCTTTTTTTGCCTGCAGGATTTTGGACATTGCCGACCGAAACAGGATTTACAGTGCAGGAGATTGCTTCCTGCGCGCCGGAATCGGGTATCGACGCGGCCAGGAACAACAGGATCGGCCTGAATTCAGCCGGGAGTGCCGGATTTTTTCCGCATCGGGATGCGCCGCCTTGTATCGCAGGAAAGTTCTGGAACGAACCGGCGGATTTGAAGAGCGTTTCTTCGCGTACCTCGAAGACGTCGAACTCGGCTTGAGGCTCCAGGCTGCGGGATTCAGTGGATATTATCTGCCGCGAGCGGAGGTGTATCATCATGGGGCAGGCACCAGCGGAGGGGAGTTTTCCAGACTTGCGGTGCGGCTGCGCACCAGGAATTCTCTGTTGCTGCTGTTGAAGACCGTTCCAGGGAAATTTCTGCTGCGCTGCTGGCCGATGATTATCCTGGCACAACTGTCTTGGATTCTGCGTACCATCGCTCACGGACGAATGGGATCTTATCTCCGAGGATTGGCGAGTGCATTCCGGCTTGCACCCGCCATGATCAAAGAGCGTGCCAGACTGCGCCCTGTCTGGAGAAGTTCCGGGGAAAGCTTCTGGCAGGAAATTCTGAACTCGGAATCACTGGCGCGCCGCGACTTTATCCCTGCCCGGGCGGGATCCGGGTCGCTTTTTCTTAGGTGGTATTTCCGTTTGTTTTAGTGAAATGAAATGCGGGCGTTGTGGGGCAGGTCTGGAGAGCCTGTCCAAAACTCACGATCAGGTCCGAAGGACCGGCAGTGGCTAGGCCCGGCCGTGAGGCCGGGATAAGGGTAGAGGAGAAAATGAGCGCTGAAGGCGCGACACTATGCCAATTCAGCACTAACCAAAAGCGTGATTCGTGTGCGTTTGGTGCCGCACCTTCGGCGCTCGATTGATTTTCTGAACGGCATCCCGGCCTTACGGCCGGGCCTAGCCACTGCCGGCCCTTCGGGCCTCAAAAAAAGAGACGTGTGAGTTTTGTGACAGCCTCCAGACACCCGCCCCACAGGGAATCGACACATGATCTCAATCGTCATCGTAAACTGGAATTCGGGCGGACTGCTTGAAAACTGCGTCCGATCTCTGCTCAGAAATGCTGCCGGCTGTCAGATCATCGTTGTTGATAACGCTTCCACGGATTCCAGCCTGCTTTTTTTCGAACAGATGCAGGATGGGCCGGTCCTTATCCGGAACAGCCGAAACGTCGGATTTGCAGCCGGAAGCAATTTGGGATGGCGCGCGGGCGAAGGTTCCCTTCTTCTCTTTTTGAATCCGGATACGGAATGTTTTCCTGGATCCATCGATCGTCTGGAGCAGACACTGATTGCCGATAAAGAGGTTTGGGCAGCGGGCGGTCAGCTCATCAGCCCATCAGGCACGCCACAGGAAGATTTCAACGTGCGAGCCTTCCCGAGTGTCGCGGGAGTGGCTGCGGAGATGCTGTTGATAGAGGAAATTTGGAATTCAATTCGCTGGTTTCGCCCAGACCGCAGGACCGGAAGTGCCTGCGAAGCGGATGTGGATCAGCCCGCGGCTGCATGCCTGATGGTCTCCAGAGAGGCGTTGGAAACTGTTGGCGGTTTCGATGAGGAATTCCGTCCGGCGTGGTTTGAGGATGTGGATCTCTGCCGCCGGATCCGCAATCATGGAGGTCGCATTCGCTACCAGCCTGAAGCGCGATTCCTTCACCACGGCGGCTACAGCCTCGCCCATTTGGCTCCGCAGAGCTTTCTGGAGCACTTTCACCGGAACCAAATCCGTTATTTCCGCAAGCATCATGGAGAACGTGCCGCATCCCATGTGAAGCGACTGATTGTTGCCGGTCTCCTGATGCGCAGCGTGCTATCCATCGCATACCCACTGGTTCCGCACGAATCGCGGGCGGCTTCGGCAAAAAGTTTCTGGAACGCCGCCCGGCTCATTTCGAAACTGAGCGAAACCGAATTATGAGCGCCCGTCTACTGGTCAGCATCGTCACTCACAACTCAGACCGATACCTCGAAACCTGCCTCGAAAGTGTGAAGCTGCAGACCTTTCGTGACTTCAATATTGCCCTATGGGATAACGCTTCAACGGATGAAACCCGGGCAATCATCGCACGCTGTCGGGATTCGCTAAGCTCCACTTTCATTTCGGATGAGAATGTCGGATTCTCGGCGGCGCATAACCGATTAATCGAATCCACCGCCTCTGATTATGTTCTTGTCCTAAATCCCGATGTCTTCCTTGACTCGCATTTCTTCGAAAACCTGATCGGGGGGATGGACCGGGACCCGGGCGCCGGGTCTGCGACGGGCAAGCTGTTGCGGCAGACGAAGGACTTCAGTTTGACGGGCCGGATTTCAGATCAGAAGATTCTGGATAGCACAGGGATCTACATCACTCCCAGCCAGCGCCATTTCGACCGCGGCTCCAATGAAATGGATGTGGGCCTCTATGAAAAGCCCGAATATGTCTTCGGCGCTTCGGGAGCCGCGGCGTTCTATAGACGGGCGATGCTGGAGGACGTTCGCAGGGAAAAGGAATATTTTGATGAGAGCTTTTTTGCTTACCGGGAGGACGTCGATCTCGCATGGAGAGCTCAGTGGATGGGTTGGCGCTGTCTCTATTTGCCCAAAGCGATCGGATACCATGCAAGGCGCGTCCTTCCCGCGAACCGTTCCAGACTGCCCGGGGCGATCAACATGCACTCGGTGAAAAATCGATTTCTGCTGCGCGTCAAGAACATGGATTCGGGCACCTATCTGCGCTTTTTTGTCCCGATCACGCTCCGGGACGCGGCTGCGCTTTTTTACATCCTGATCCGCGAGTGGTCCTCGATTCCAGGCATTCCTAAGACCATTGGCGCGCTCCCGCGCGCCTGGGCGTGGCGCAAATTCCTGGAATCCCGAAGGCGATCCTCGCCCCGCGAAATCCGATCCTGGTTTTCCTACACTCCGGTCTCCAAACCAATTTCGGATAAAGCTTCGAGTCTTTGAGTCTTAGAGTCCTTGAGTTAACTCGAAGACTCTAAGACTCAAAGACTCGAAATTCTCTCAGCAGAGACGAAGATCAGCGTACGCATTCAGCTGGAGGTCCATCGGAACAGCCTGACACAGTTTGGGCGTCCCGGCAGCAGCGATCATAGCCGCATTATCAGTCGTCAGGATCGGGCTGGGGTAATAGACTCGAACCGGAGCGGTAGCTTTGTTCCGCTCTTCCCCATTTTCAAAAGCATTCTTGAATGTCTGCCTCAGCAGACTGTTGCAGGCGACACCTCCCACCAGCAGGATGGAACGCGGCTGCAGTCTGGACGCCGCTTTTTTAGTCTGCCGCAATAGTGTGTCCACGATCGCCTGCTGATAGCTTGTTACGAGATCCAGCATTGCTTTCGTTACTTTCCCCCCGGGGCGGCGCGGTTTTATTCCCGTCTGCTGGATGCAGCGCAACGCGGCAGTCTTGAACCCGCTGAAACTGAAATCGAGGCTGCCGTCGCTGATTTTCGGAATAGAGAAAGAAAACCGATGTGCATCCCCCCTTTTCGACAACTTGTTGATAATGGGGCCCCCGGGATATCCGAGACCGAGGAACTTGGCTACTTTGTCTAACGCTTCGCCGGCCGCATCATCCCTCGCTCTTCCGATGGACTGGTACTTGCCGGGCTCCGGGGAATAGATCAGTGAAGTGTGCCCGCCCGAAACAACCAATGCAAGCACCGGAAACTCAATCTGCGCATGTTCGATGAACGCAGAGTAGATATGGCCTTCAACGTGGTTCACCGGAACCAGCGGCTTTTTAAGGGAGAAGGCCATTGCTTTGGCAAATGAAACCCCGACGAGAAGAGAGCCGATAAGCCCAGGCCCATGGGTAACCGCGATCCCGTCGATATCATCTTGAGTCTTGCCGGCATCGCTGAACGCTTTTCGCACTACATATCCGATATTGCGCAAATGCTCGCGGCTGGCAAGTTCCGGCACCACTCCTCCGAAGCTTCGATGGGTTTTCACCTGAGAGGCCACAACATTAGACAAAACATTGTGGCCATCTTCCACCAGAGCGGCAGCCGTTTCATCGCAGGAGGATTCGATTCCCAAAACAAGCATATTTAATCCTGTGCCTTCTTTTCGGAATCGGCATCGATATCGCAATCGCAATCGGTTTTCGAGAGCTAATTTCGATTGCGATAGCGATACCGATTCCGACGATATCACCTATTTTTTTGCCATTTCCTTTAGCGATACATCAAAGGGCGCCCGGGCAATCCCGCGTTCCGTGATTATGGCGCTCACATAACGGCTCGGAGTGACGTCGAAAGCCGGATTTGCCACCTGCGTGCCGACCGGAGTGAGTGTAATCCCCTTCATTGACCGGACCTCTTCGGGATCGCGCTCCTCGATCGGAATATGACTGCCGTCCGGAAGAGACAAGTCCAGTGTAGAGATTGGGGCGGCGACATAGAAAGGGATGCCGTTTTCTTTTGCCAGGACTGCCACCGAGTAAGTTCCGATTTTGTTAGCCACATCGCCATTGGCGGCGATGCGATCCGCTCCCACAATCACGCAATCGATCTTTCCTTTATGCAGAAAATGTCCGGCCATATTGTCCGTGATGACCGTGACCGGAATCCCATCCTTTTGCAGTTCCCATGCGGTCAGCCTGGCGCCCTGCAGAAAGGGACGCGTCTCGTCCGCGAAAACGTGGATCTCCTTGCCTGCCTCCACCGCGGCCCGAACCACTCCAAGAGCAGTGCCGTATCCGGCTGTCGCCAGGGCGCCGGCATTGCAGTGCGTCAGTATTTGAGCTTTGCCTGGAACTAAATCCTGTCCCCAGCGGCCAATCATCCGGTTTGCCGCTACATCCTCCGCATGCATCGCAATTGATTCGCGGATCAGAGCGGAACGGACGGCCGGAATGCCTTGGGCGCGCGCCTGGCCATAAACGGATTTCATGCGCTCGACTGCCCAGAAAAGGTTGACCGCGGTGGGGCGCGTAGCCCGGATGTCCGAGCAGATCCGCTCGAAAGCAGCATCCAATCCGGAGAGACTTTCAGCCGGGCACTTCTTCACACCCAAAGCAACTCCCATCGCTGCAGCAATGCCGATCGCGGGGGCGCCGCGAATCACCATCGTGCGAATCGCCTCGGCGACTTCGAGGTGATCGACATAGGTATGGTAAATTTCTTCAGCCGGCAGCAGTCTCTGGTCCAGCATCACGACTCCGGATTCGGTCCACTCGATCGTCTTTATCATG
>JBEKKY010000147.1:0-8627 GCA_050010475.1 Acidobacteriota bacterium
GCAAAGTTCAAGGCCAGGCCTGAAGATCTGGATACCAAGGACACGAGGGTTTATCTGAAATCGGATCCCGGCAAATCCTATCCGTTCGGATCCTTTATTGCCAGCGAAGGATTCGGCGATCACGATCTGGATATCGCCGCGACATTCTTTGGGAGACCACCGGTCACAACGTGGAGTCTGGGCGGGAAAGTCCTTGATGTCATGAATGGGAGCTTTTGCGAAGTGGCCGTGGATACCGAAACCGGTGGAGTAGATGTAACCAAATTTGTGGTTGTGTGTGATCCGGGCAAGGTGCTGAGGATGACGTCGTTTGAAGGGCAACTGCACCAGGCGATGTTCTTCAGTCAGGGAGGGGGATTGTCGGAGGAATTTATCTACGACAAGCCGACTGGCGTAAAACTGAGTACGAATATGTTTGAGTATAAGAAACCCACGATTTTGGATTTGGGACCGATCGATACGGTTGCAGTCGAGACTCGATCGGGGAACGCCTGCTATGGCGGAACAGGCATCAGCCACTGTATGGCCGCGCCTCTGCTTCCGGTTTGCGCGGTTGCCAACGCCATAGGAAAGTGGATCGCTCCGCCCGTCACGCCGGACAAAGTGCTGAAAGCTCTAGGCAAGGCTTAAAGGCTGACAGGCTAAAATTATCCTATTGGGATATGAAGAAACTTCTGGTTGTGTTTCACACCATGACCGGTGGCACTAGACAAATGGCCCAAGCCGCGGCCGACGGTGCGGCCTCGGAACCGGAGATTCGTGTCGATTTGATGCACGCGACGAAAGCGGGTGCAACCGAAGTACTCGAGGCGGACGGCTTCATCTTCGCCACGCCGGAGAACCTCGCCGCGATATCAGGTTTGATGAAGGATTTCTTCGATCGAACCTATTATGCGGCGCTGGGCCGGATCGTCGGGCGGCCCTACGCGACCTTGATTTGCGCCGGCAGCGACGGCGAAAATGCCGCCCGGCAAATTGCGCGGATCGCAACGGGATGGCGCCTGAAAGCGATTGCTCCGCCGCTGATCATCTGCACGCATGCTCAGACTCCGGAAGCGATCCTGGCGCCAAAAACGATCGGCGCCGACGATCTTGAACGATGTAGAGAAATTGGTGCGACCATCGCCGCAGGGCTGGCGCTTGGCATTTATTAGTTGGGCCGGCATTCTCGGACAGGCTGCGCAATTCCCCAATGCTCGCGCAGGTCGTTGCTGAAGAATGAGCCTCACAGTTCCTGCATTGATAAAGACATTGAGGGAAGCATTGAGGAAAATTCCGGGATCATTGTCTTTCCGGTCATCAAACCTGCTTCAGTGGGAAAAGGCGATCAGATCTTTTGGCGCCGCATTTCGAACATGCCTTGTCGTACCAAGATATTCGATTATTGCATTGAGAACACCGCCAGCGCTCATCCTCGCTCTTTGCCCAATCCTTGATTCCCATTTCTTTGAGATGACGCAGATTCGCCAAAACCTCGGAATGGTGCTGCAGCTTCCCATAATTATTGTTGAAATCCGTTATGCGGGCGCACGGGAATTCCGAACAATCGGAACAAAAAGCGATTTTTTTACTTTCCGCACAGGACCGGATGGCGCATTTGGCGCAGAAGGATACCAGCCTGCCCTTGCCGAGACATCCGTCGCACAGGAAGTCCTCCCGCTTAATTTCGGTTTGCCTTGCGCCCAACTGCTGCATGAATTCCCTTGTTTTCTCATTACCTTCGCTTTGAGAGTCCAGGTAGATCGGACAAGCGCCGCAATAGAGCCCGCAGGTTGCAACCAGGCTCTTCCCATCTTTCCCGGCCTGCGCCGCGCAAATGTTCTTCACCTCTAAACAGACGAACCCTCCGGCAACCGCTGCTCCGGCAATTCCCTTGACGAATCCTCTTCTCGTGGTTTCCATGCTCCTCTCCTTCCTGCGGAGGCATAATATTTATTCTGCAGGTATCAGGATTGCTATCCTACCATGCTTTTTCCCGCAGTTGTTGGAATGTAGGGGGCAAGCGGCCCTTCGCCTTTGGCGCTTTGGGTGAAATCTGCTTGCTATCCCATTGTTACAGGCCGCTAGTGGTAGTGGGAGTCCATCTCCCCTGCACGGATTTCGACTTTAAGGGTATTGGATTGGGGCGGAATGGGGCAGTTGTAATAATCGGAGAAGGCACAGGCAGGATTGTAGACCAGATTGAAATCCATCAGGTAGTTGCCGTTATCCAGTTTTTTCAGATCCACGTACCGGCCGAGCGCATAGCTCTCTTTTCCGGTCGATGCGTCGCGGAAGAAGATGTTCAAGTCATTTTCTCCGGCGCCCGGCTCGATCAAACGCGTCACTTCCAGCCGGCACGGAGTATCTCCAACAAGAAAATCCACCCAGCCTGCATGCTCGGCAATCCGCCGGTTGCCGCGGGTCGACATGATGATGATTCTTTCCGGGCTCGGATAACGCCTCAAAGGAAGTTCGTAGCGGTAGGAGAGGTCGATTGGGAAATAAGCCAGTCCCTTGTATTGCTTGAATCCCGGGGTCTGGGGATCAAAGACGCTCAAGGCGGGGAAGCGCTGATGGGACAGACGAAGCAGGAAACGGCCCACCTGGATGTAAGACGGCTCGACACTTGCTGCCCGCTTGACTTCGCCGTTGATTTTGAATTGCGCGTTGGCGTCGATGCACTCGATTCGAAAATGGTCCCCCTCCACTGTCACACGAAGATGATGCGGCGCAATGTCGGCCGCCGAGAGCCGCAGATCGTTGTCCTCCGCCTGTCCGACCGTCAGCGTTTTTTTCTCCTTGAAATCAATGCGGTTGACCGCCGCCAGATAGGACATAGGACTGCTGCGGAGCCACTCTTTGTTGTGCGCACGCTCCTTCTCAATTTCTCCAATGACTTTCTCTGCCGCGGCTTTGTCCAGCCTGACCGGCCGCGCCGGAGATCCCGGTCGAAAAAATGTGCAACTCGCCAGCAGGAGCGCACCCATCAAAAGGATATACCGGTCCCTATTCATTTGCCCCTCCAGCCCTCGCACTGGCAGACCCGACTTATAATATATCTTGGATGGAAGATTTCCCGCAGTGCGCGATGACTGCGGAGGAAGAATTCGACACGGCGGATTGCGGCACTCGGCAACAATCCGGCATTCTTTTTCTCATTGCAGGGGATAGGTAGACTATATCCGCAAGCACAGCAGCGAGAGCTCCCGGCAGTTCTTTCGCGACGGCATCCTTCAGCATGTATCCGTTGGCCCCGACTGCAAACGATCGGCACGGAAAATCCGGTTCGTTGCGCATCGTTAGAACCAATATTTTGAATTCAAACCCCATTTTTCTGATGTTTTGAAGCGCTTCAATCCCCGACATCTGCGGCATTATAAGATCGGTTATCAGCACATCGGGAATAACTCCCAGTCCGAGCAGCCTCAGAAGATCCTGGCCATCGCAGGCCTCTCCTATAATCTGGAAATTCGGGCTTAATTCCAGAACCGATCTCACTTCATTTCGGATAATGGAATGATCGTCCGCAAGAACAATCCGATATACTTCGGTCATCGGCGGGATTCCCCAGCCTTCATACTCCGGAAATGAGGAATCGGAAACAATGCGCATTACTACTCATTCTCGTCTACGCGAATATACCTATTCACGTAAACGAGAAGATGGCCGCTCAGTCGCCGATGTATGCTCTTGAAATGGCATAGCGGATGAGTTCCGAGGCGTTTTTGAGGTTCAGCTTTTCCATCAAGTTTGCACGATGATGATCGACCGTTCGTGCGCTGATATGCAGTTTCTCGGCAACCTCTTTATTGGAAGCGCCCTCGGCTACGAGCTTCAGCACTTCTCTTTCGCGGAGCGAAAGCCTTTCGTCCGGCATCACTATTTTCTGGTTGCGGAACAGGCCCAGCCAGGCATCCTTCAGTTCCTTACTCATCAGGGATGAGATGTGCCCTTCTCCCCGCAAAACTGCATCCAAAGCTCCAAACAGCTCTTTCGTCACGTTCTCTTTCAGCAGGTAGCCATCCGCGCCGGCAATAAACGCCTCGCAGAGAAGCCGCTCGTCTTTGTGCATGGTAAGGACCAGGATCTTCATCCTCTGGTTGATGTTCTTGATTTCCCGGATTGCCTCGATTCCGCGCAGCCGCGGCATCGAAATATCCAGGATAACCAGATCCGGAATATCGTGCTTCAACATCGTCAGAAGCTCGAGCCCATCATTCGCTTCCCCTGCAACGATATATTCCGGTTTTCGCGAAAGAACCAGTTTGAGTCCTTCGCGAAAAAGCGCGTGATCATCTGCCAGGATTATTCGATAAGTGTCCATTTTCACCTGTGGCCCTGCCGGCAAAACCGCTTTGGCGTGCCTATCCCAAATTCATCCACCCGCAATGTTCAGCGATATCCGTCTTCCCTGCCCGCAAAAGCGCCTGGTGCAACATAAAATTGAAGCTCCCAAAATGCAAATGCGTTCTTCCCCTAACCGGCTCGGTTCGCGGCTGTTGCCATGCTCTTTATGGGAAACTTTAGGAACGCACGCAGTGTCACACGAGTCCCTCTGCCGGGCGTGCTTTTTATTTCCATCTGTCCGCCGATATGCCGGATACGTTCCTGGATTCCGAAGAGTCCTAAGCCCGTCGGCGCATTCTCCACGCGATTCAATGCGACCGAATCAAAGCCGACACCCTCGTCGGAGACCTTGATCATTACCTGCTTTTCGCCGGAATGGCTGACCTGCACCGCAGCGCATTTGACTCCGGAGTGCTTGACGACATTGAACAGCAGTTCACTGACTGCCTGGTACAGCAGAAGGCAGACTCCGTCCTCATCCGCCGGGATCTCGCCATCGGCCGTCACACGAACGTCCAAGCCGTGGATAGTCTGCATCCGCTTGGCGAGAGCGCTTAGAGAGGTGCTTAGTCCAATTTCGGAGAGCAACGGCGGACTGAGATCAACCGCAAGGGCACGGCACAGCACGATGGCCTCGTCCATAAATGAGTTCAGTTTTTCCAAATCCTTTTCGACGGTCATGCCGGTCCCAGCTTTTCCGCCGAGCAAATCGATCCCGATCTTTGCCGCAACCAGGATCTGCTGGAGGTTGTCGTGAAGAAACTGCGCCATGCGCTTCCGTTCCTTTTGTTCGGTCAGCGTCAGTTCGGTGGCCAGAGCCCGAAGCTGGTTCGCCTGTTGTACGAGCGACTCATTGAGCGATTTGAGTTTTTCTTCGGCCTTTTTGCGCTCGGTGATATCGTTACAGGTGCCGACCCATTCCCGGATGATGTTGTCCGATTCATAAACAGGCACGCCTCTGACTGCAAAGTCACGATACGTTCCGTCGGTCCGCCGAATCCGGTACTCCGTCTCATAGAGCGATCGTGTCGTTACCGCGTGCTGCCACACGACGGTCGTGCGCTGTACATCATCCGGATGCAAGGCATCCGTCCATCCCTTTCCCTGAATCTCTTCCAGGCTCTGGCCCGTAAAAGACCGCCACGACGGGAGATCCCCCACAACTTCTCCCAGAGCGTTCGCGGTCCAGACGATCTGGGATGTTGCCACAACAAGGGAGCGGTAGCGCTCTGCGCTTTTGCGTAAGCTCTCTTCTACATCGAACCGGTAGCCGGCCTCGCCGATCAGAGGGGATATTGCCTCCAGGAACCCGATCATTTCCCTCCCAAGAATTCCGGGCCTCCTGTCTGCAAGGTGAATAACTCCCAAGACTATGTCACGGTATTGAACCGGGATCACTGCGATCGAAGAATAACCGCTTTTCATGCAGGTCCCTCGATACGCCGATTTCTCCTGGTCCGACAGCTCCCTCAGGAATGATTGCGCGTCGTTGCAGCAAAATGAGCCCATGGAAGTCATGGCGGATTTATCGCAGGGTTTCATCTGACCCTTCAATACCCGAGTGCAGGCGCATTCATCGAACTCCAGTCTCAGCCTGGACTCAAATTCCAGGAAATCCTGAGTAAAACCCACGCTGGCGACATAAGGGATTTCGTTTTGCTGGTTCCGGAGCCGAATGCCGATGCAGGAGCATCCGGTGATCTGTTGGAGCAGTTCCACAACCGCTTCCATGTATGCTTTTTGACTTGTTTTTTGCGAAAATAATTTCAGAAGAGAGTTGGTATGCCTGATTTGTTCCTCTCTCTTCCTGCGCTCTGTCACATCCAGTACCAGCGCAATAATCCATTGAGGATTCTTCTTCGAGTCGCGTACGATGGAAACGCTTTTTCGGACCCAAACCGGCGTCCCGTTTTTTTGGATGTAGCGGTTTTCGATCGCGAATCCTGGAGACTGGCCGGCCAGCATGTCGGCCGTGAGCCTTTGGTTTTCTCCCAGATCGTCAGGATGGATAAACTGGTTGATGGCAGCGCCGCGCAATTCGTTCAGCTCATATCCGAGAATGGTGCAGAACGCCGGATTTGCGTCGACTAGAGTTCCCTCCGGCGCAATCAACGCAAACCCGATCGCTGCGTTTGAAAAAACAGTACGGAACTTCTCCTCGCTTTCACGCAACGCACGCTCGATCGCGTTGCGTTCTGCGGAGGCTCCTCTATCGTTTCTCCTCACAGTCGGTCCCGATGAGAATCATTAAATTCTTTACGTCCTCTGGGTGCCACGGAGTGCGACAGCCCGGCTCTAATAAGCCAATGGCCTGTGTTTTTAAGATTCGTTGACAGCGCGCAAGCAAGTTTGTGCACACTCCAGCTGAGGAACCTTGATACTAACACACAACCACGGATATATCGCTAAAATTGGGCAGAAGTCCTGTTCCCCAAAATCGGCTGGGCCGGGAGCGCCGGCGTATCATCTTTCGTCCCGCGGAATTGAGGAAGGCAGCTATTGCTGAAATGTTGACAAGCTATGCTCTGACGCGCTTTCAGCGTTCGGGAGCAATAATTTGGGAGCTGTTCACGATTCTATTGTTACGCCCTACGAAATCATTAGGAAATCAATACCCCGGTTGACCAACTGCCATCTTCAACAGCTCGGGAATCGTGACGAAACGATAACCCTGGGCCTTGAGGGTGGAGATGATTGTCGGCAGCGCTTTAACGGTATTGCTTCGGTCCACTCCGTGTACCAGATTCAGTCCGTCGTGAAGCAATATGATATTTCCGGGACGCGCGTTCTTTATGATTTTGTCGGCGATTTGAGAACTGGGGAGGTTATGCCAATCGCTCCCGTCGTCGGACCAGCCCACGCAAGTAATCCCGCGAGCGGTAAGAGTGTGAAGAAGCCAGGGAGTGTACATTCCGCGCGGCGGGCGGAAGAGAGTGCAGTGCACGCCCGTTGTCGTTTCAATGACACGTTCGCATGAATCGATCTGCTTCGCCTCATACTTTGACGGTTCGACTGCAAGAAAGAAGGGATGAGAGTAGGAATGATTGCCCACCACATGACCTTCGTTGACAATCTCCCTGGCGCTGTCCCGGAAATAATTCGCATTTTCCCCAATAAGAAAGAATGTGGCCCGAACGTCATTGTCCCGCAAAATTTTCAGAACCCGGCCGGTATAAGGTTCGTTGGGCCCATCATCAAAGGTGAGCGCGATAACCTTCGCTTCAGTCTGCACATGCTTGACATATTCGCCTAACATGCGGTTGGCGGACCCGGCGTGCGAAAGTGCGCTGAAAGCAAATAGCCCCGCAATCACGAGCATCGCACCGAAGGCGAAACACGCTTTAAGCCGGGATGACGCTCCTGCTGGTTTGCACAAAGATGGCCGGGCATCAGGGAAATTGAAGAAGACCGGACGCTTCATAAACTGCAGCCCCAGGAAATTTCCCCCATAAACCAGCAGATTTGTCAGAAGATGGTGATTGAAGCGCCGGGCTGATGTGGACACCTTCAGGCTGCTCAGCATTTTTACTTTGCCTACTTGCGCCATTCTTCGCGAAAGATCGGCGTCCGCATGCAGGTTGAACTTGCCGGTCCAGCCTCCAGCCTCGATAAAGGCGCTCTTTCGCACAGCCATGTTTGCGCCCCACAGATGCGGATAGGAGAAGCAGAGTCGATCGTAAGAAAGTGCGATGGGGAGGATGAATCCCGCAAAAAAACTGCCTCGCCAGTTGGCATCATAGAACTCGATTCCGCCCCCTGCTGCCACCACTTCGGCATCTTCTTCAAAAGCTCCTACCAGGGTGGAAATCCAATTGGGCGGGACGATCGTGTCTGCATCGGTTGTAATAAAAATGTCGCCGGATGCGCATTCGAACCCGCACATAAGCGCAAAGATATACCCTTTTCGGCTTTCCCGGACCACGGTTACGCCCCAGGCGCGGGCTGCATCGGCCGTACCGTCACTTGAATTGTTATCGACTACAATGATTTCTACGGACCCCTCGTAATCCTGTTTGCGCAGGGACTGAAGGGTACGGCCAATCATGGCTTCTTCGTTATATGCCGGAATGATCACTGAAACACGCATCTGTCCGTACTGTTTTGGCAATCGCCAATCAATGTTCTGTACGTGCGCCATTATACTTGAAAATCGATTTTGAATCTAAGAAAGAAAGAGCGATGGGACTCTTTCCTTTGAAGTGAATGGGAGAAAACGGGGAAGATGGCACGCGGATAGTGCGCGGCTTCCGCGTCTCGCCGGAAACTTCAGGGGAGAGAGCGCCCGCGTGAGGAACCAA
>JBEKKY010000148.1:0-9960 GCA_050010475.1 Acidobacteriota bacterium
AACCGAGGCTTATCTCTTCCGCCCGAGGCATTGCGCATGCTCGACACCGGTTCGCCTGTCTCCCTTTTCCGCGCCGCGGAAAAGCTAGGTCTCAAACTGGATGCCCGCAAAGTGCCGTTGGACCTGCTGGTCATTGACGAGATCCATAAGACGCCTACGGAAAACTGAACGGCAGATGGCCGGTAGATGTGTCTACGACAAAATACTCAAGGATGCCACCGCTGCCTACCTTTATGCACTGCTTGTGGTCAGTTTGACGGGCTTCTGAAAGGCCTTTCGCGAGGATGCAAGAGAGGCCGGCATGCATTTCATGCCCTACCATGGGACCGAATTGGTTCGAACCTATGCTACACGGAAGCGATCAGCTCCTCGTGTTTCGCCGGTTGCTGCGGTGAAAGGGTAACAAGCATAAAATAGGAGTTGCGAATCCGATTCGGCTCCATAGGGTGAGTGCCATCGGAATGTCTCCTCTGTGTGGCGTTATGGGGTTTCTCCACACGAACTTTCAAGCTTTTGTCTCTGAAAAGGCAAGAGCATGCATCAAAGTAGGAAATATAATCAGACCACAGCAGATTTCAGGACTTGTAGGAATTGGACAAGAACTCCTTTACAAATTGCATAGACCAAATCGCTTCTTTCTTGCATTTTAATGGATAATTGGAACTTTAAGTAATCTTACTCGTTCTGATCCAATGATGTCGCGATAAGCATGTCTTGCACGGTTCGCATTTTTGCACTTGTGTGGAAGGAGGTCGTAACGAAGACATTTTCGGTTCCGTTCGCAACAACAGGAATTCTGACCCTGCTGGCTTTTCTTTCGACCGCCTACGGCGAAGGCCCGACCTTCGAGGTTGCTTCCATCAAGCCGTCACCTTCAGTCCAGCCTGGGGGCATGGTGCGTGTCGGTTGGAACGGCGGTCCCGGGACGAATGATCCAGGCCGGTGGACCTGTGAGAACATGAGTTTGCTGAACCTCCTTTTGAGCGCCTTCGATCTAAAGACTTTTCAGCTTCCGACACCGCCCTCAGGAAATGACGAGCGGTTCAATATCACAGCGAAAATACCGGACGGCACTACGAAGGAGCAGTTTCGGCAAATGCAGCAGAACTTGCTCATCGATCGATTCGGACTCAAGTTCCACGGCGAAAAGAAAGAGATGCAGGGGTACGAACTGGTACTGGCCAAGAACGGTCCCAAGTTCAAGGAATCCGAGCCTGAACCACCGAAAGACCCTGCCGCAAATTCGCAGAAACCTCCTACAATCCCATTTAAGATGACGAGGGGCAAGGACGGTTTTCCAGTGATACCTCCGGGCGTCAACGCCATGTTCATGACGCCGCGGCGTGCGAGCGGCCAATGGATTCGGACGACCATGGAAAAGTTTGCGGAAACTCTTTCCGGCCAGATGGGTAAGCCGGTGACAAACAGCACAGGCTTAGAAGGAAAGTATGACGTTTCCCTCCAGTGGGCGCCCGACCCGATCGGAAATGTCTCGTCCCCATTGTCGGGCATGGAGAACAACGTGCCGGCCGCATCTGAACCCTCCGGCCCAAATATTTTCACTGCTCTCCAGGAGCAACTCGGCCTGAAGCTGCAGCCAAAGAAGGTCACAATTGAGATATTCGTGATCGACCACATCGAGAAGACGCCGACCGAGAACTGATCCAGAGTGGTTTTGGGGAATCGGATCACTGATACTCAAAATCCAGTTTTGTGGGAACTCTAATTAAAATCCATCCGTAGTAGTATTGAACTTAATAAGATTTCACGTGAAAGGCCTTCGGAGAACTAATGCACCCAACATTGAGGGCTGCAACAAAAATTCGAATTCTCGCTTCCATTTGCCTCGTCCTGTTCTTTGCCTATGCATCCGCCAGGGCGGCCGACTATCGAGGTCAGGTCGTTTTCAATGGTTTTGGAGTTCCGGGCGCCGTCGTAACTGCATCGCGCGAGGGTCAGAAACAAATTACCATCACCGATGAGCAGGGTGGCTGCATTTTTTCGGAGTTGTCCGATGGTGTATGGAATATCCAGATCGAGATGCAGGGGTTTCTTCCGCTCCGTCAGGAGCTAACGATTGGACCAGGGATGGCAGCTGGGACGTGGGAATTGCACCTTCTTCCCATAGATCAGATCCAGGGTATCCAAACAGCTCCTGTTTCAGCCACGCCTTCCAATTCAACAGCCGGTCAGACGAAAAATTCTCAAAAAGGTACGCCCCCTGCTCCCACCAACACTCAAACCCCATTTCAGCGCGCCAATGTCAAGTCAACTGGCGCGGTGTCTTTGCCGCAATCTGGTTTAGATGCAGCCTCCACATCACCGCCGTCGAACGGAGTTTTTGGCGACCAGAATCCGGCGGATCTAAATCAACGCGCGGCCGATGGCTTTCTCATCAGCGGAACAGCCAATAACAGCGCAAGCTCTCCATTCGCGCTGAGCCAGGCCTTCGGCAATAACCGACGCGGAACTCGATCTCTTTACAACGGCAATGTCGGCTTCGTTATTGACAACTCCGCGCTCGACGCCCGCACGTTTTCGCTGACTGGAATGGATACGCAAAAGCCCGCATACAACCACATCCAAGGTATGTTCTCTTTTGGCGGCCCTGTGCGCATTCCTGGTTTGGTGCGGAACGGACCTACCTTTTATATCGGATACCAATTCATCCGCAATCGTAATGTCCAGACCCAAAGCGGCCTAGTACCAACGCTCGCCGAGCGCAACGGTGATTTGTCACAAGCGCCTGGGCAGATCTTTGATCCGGCAACCAACCTGCCCTTCGCAGGCAACCAGATTCCTCTGGATCAAATCAGTCCGCAGGCGAAGTATCTCTTGAACTTGTATCCATTCCCCAACTTCACAGGAAGCACCCGCTATAACTACCAGATCCCTGTTGTGGGAGCGACGCACCAGGACAACGTGCAGGGCGTTTTGAACAGAGCATTCGGGCTGAAAAACCAGCTTTACGGAACCTTTGCGCTTCAGAGTTCGCGAGGCGACAATCCGACGCTGCTCGGCTTTCTCGACACCAACCGTTCGCTCGGCAGTAATTTGTCGGCAAACTGGAGGCATGGTTTCACTCGTCGTCTCTTCACCAACTTCGGCTACCAATTCAGCCGGCAATCCATGCGAACCATACCCTTCTTTGCAAACCGCAAGGACATCTCGCGTTTCGCTGAAATCACCGGTAACGATCAGGAACCTGTTAATTGGGGGCCGCCCGCCTTTCAGTTCATGAGCGGGTTGACATCCCTTTCAGATGCAGTTCCATCATTCACTCGAAATCAGACCAGCATGCTCTCGATCGGAAACATTTGGAGTCATGGAGTCCATGTTCTGAATTTCGGAGTGCAATATCGCAGGCAACAGTTCAACATCTTCTCCCAGCAGGACCCTCGTGGATCTTTCACATTTACAGGAGCGTCGACCTTCGGCCCCTCAGGCGGCATTCTGCTTCCCGGCGCCCGGAATGATTTTGCCGATTTTCTGCTGGGTATTCCTGACACCCTCTCGATCGCCTTCGGAAATGCGGACAAGTATTTTCGTTCCTCTTCTTATGAAGCATACGTCGCGGATGATTGGCGCGTGAACCCGAATCTCACGCTTAATATCGGCCTTCGGTGGGAATACTGGTCCCCCATCACGGAACTATATGGGCGTCTCGTCAACCTCGATATTTCGCGTGGGTTTTCGTCGGTCGCACCAGTAGTCGCGAGTCATCCGGTTGGCCCGCTCACAGGAGCGACCTATGCCGATTCCTTGGTTGATCCGGATAAACATGCGTTCCAGCCGCGAATCGGCTTCTCCTGGAGACCCATGGCAGCTTCTTCAATGGTGGTGCGCGGGGGTTATGGCATTTACTACAACAGCTCCCCCTATCAATCCATCGCAATGCAAATGGCGCAGCAGTCGCCTCTCTCAAAGAGTCTGAGCCTGCAAAACACAGCTGCAAATCCACTGACGCTTGCGAACGGGTTTGATGCACCTCCCAATGCAACAGCCAACACGTTCGCTGTTGATCCCAAGTTGCGTATCGGATACCTGCATATCTGGCAGCTATCTATCCAACACGATCTGCCTTTTGCACTGCAATTCACGGCGGCTTATCAGGGGACGAGAGGGAAACACGCTTTACAGGAATTCCTGCCGAATACCTACCCCTCAGGATCTGTGCTTCCGGCCGTGGTTCTCCCGAGTGGATTCATTTATATGACTTCCAACGGGACCTCGACGCGCGACGCAGGAACTCTCCAACTCCGCCGGCGTTTGCACAACGGGCTTACCGCAACCATGGATTACACGTTCTCGAAATCCATAGACGACGCAGCACCAGGCGGAAGTCAAACCGGCTCTGTCTTCATTGCACAAGACTGGCTGAATTTTGCGGCCGAACGGGCGCTTTCGAGTTTTGATCGACGGCATCAGTTCAACATACAATTTCAGTACACGTCAGGAATGGGCATTGGCGGTGGGACGCTTTTGAAGGGATGGAGGGGCGCTCTATTCAAAGAGTGGACCGTCTCCACTGATATTCACGCGAGCAGTGGATTTCCTTTGACTCCCATCTATCCCACTGCAGTCATAGGTACAGGTGTGACAGGTCCAGTGCGTCCCGATTACACAGGGGTTCCCATTTATGCCGCTCCGGCCGGCAGGAATCTGAACCCAGCGGCTTATCAGGCTCCGGAACCAGGTCATTGGGGCAATGCAGGCCGCAACTCTATAACAGGGCCCTCACAGTTCAGCATGAATGCTTCCCTGGCCCGCACGTTCCGCACAAGCGACCGGACCAGTCTCGATCTGCGCGTCGATGCCAGCAACATTCTCAATCATGTAACGTTTCCGTCCTGGAATACGACCGTGGGAAGCGCGCAATTCGGGCTTCCATTGACGGCGAACGCCATGCGCGTCTTTCAGACGACCGCTCGATGGAGGTTTTAGCCGTTTCGTGCGCAAACTTTGTCGCCTTTTAGTATGAAAGGGTACAATTAAACTCCAAAGGTGCGGAAGGCCCTGGGAGCGCTATCAGGAGCAGGATAGTGAAAAAGGCATATTCGATTCTGCTGATTCTTTTGGCGGGCCTGACGGTGAATGCCCAGCAGGTGGGGCAGAACAACCAAGGTGGGCAAGCTACGCCGACTTTTCAGGTCAGCTCGCAATTGGTAATCGAGACGATCACAGTAACAGCAAAGGGCGGCGCGGCTGTCGAGGGACTCAAGGCGGAAGATTTCAGCATTACCGAAGACGGAATTCCCCAAGTCATTAGCGTTTTTGAGCATCAGAGGTTCGACGATGCTGCAGTTTCGCCGCCTGCCCCTCTGACCGCACGAGTAATACCGCTTGAGAAATACCCGCAAGCCCAGATCGGGCCGGAGACAGCGGGTAAAGTCCGCTACCACGATCGCCGACTCCTGGTGCTCTACTTCGATATGAGTGCAATGCCGCTTCAGGATCAATTGCGCTCCTTTGATGCTGCCGAGAAATTTGTCCGGACCCAGATGACGGAATCGGACCTGATGGCCGTCATGATATACGACGGTGGAAGCATCCGCGTGCTCCAGGATTTCACGGATGACCGGGAACGGGTCCTCACCATTGTTGAAACATTGAGTGTTGGAAAAGGTCAGCTTTCGGGCGATACGCTGGTGGATTTTAGCGACAGCGGCACAGCATTCGGCCAGGACGACAGTGAATTCAATATTTTCAACACCGACCGGCAGCTGTCGGCGCTTCAGACCGCGGCGATGATGCTTGGCTCTCTGAGTGAGAAAAAGGCTCTTGTGTATTTCTCGAGCGGTCTTCGGCTAAACGGGGTGGATAACCAGGCGCAACTCCGCGCTACAATCAACGCGGCAATCCGGTCGGGAGTCTCTTTTTGGCCCATAGACGCTCGCGGGCTGATGGCACAGGCTCCGCTGGGCGATGCCACTCGCAGCTCGATGGGCGGAGCCGGCATGTACACAGGAGCTTCCGCCATGGCCCTGATGGGCAACTTGCAACGCTCGCAGGACACTTTGTGGTCGCTTGCTTCCGACACCGGAGGTAAAGCCCTGCTCGATTACAACGATCTGTCGCGCGGCATCACGCAAGCGCAGCGGTCTATCTCCAGCTATTATATTATCGGTTACTACACGACGAATCAGAACCTCGACGGCAAATTCCGGCGCATCAAAGTATCTCTGAACGGCGAGCTGTCCGGTAATCTCAACTACCGGCAGGGATACTATGCCCGCAAGCAGTTCGGCAAATTTACCGTGGCCGAAAAGGAGCGTCAATTGGAAGACGCTCTTATGCTGGAAGATCCGGTCACCGATCTTACGATTGCAATGGAAGTGGATTATTTCCAGCTGAATCGTGCCGACTATTTCGTTCCACTGGTGGTTAAAATCCCCGGCAGCGAGTTGGTGCTGGCGAAGCGCGGTGGGGCCGAGCACACTCTTCTCGACTTCATGGGGGAAATCAAAGACGAATCCGGAGTCACGGTGTCCAACGTGCGCGATAAAGTGGACATCAAGCTCAGCGACGCAACGGCTGCCGAGCTTTTGAAAAGACCGATCCAGTACGACACCGGTTTTACTCTACTTCCGGGCAAATATAGACTGAAATTCCTCGCAAGGGATGCGGAAACCGGCCGCATTGGGACATATGAAATGTCTTTTGTCATCCCGAATTTAAACAAGGAAGACAAGCGGATTCCGATCAGCTCTGTGGTGCTGAGCAGCCAGCGTGTAGATCTGCGGGACGCACTGTTCAATGCATCGAAGGATAAAGGTCAAGCAGAAGCCGTAAACCCTCTTGTGCAGGAAGGGCAAAAGCTGATTCCCAGTGTCACGCGTGTGTTCAGCAAGTCCCGGGACATGTACGTTTACTTCCAAGCTTATCAGCAAGGAGTCGAGAGTGCGCGGCCGTTGGTCGCGTTTGTCACGTTTTACAGTGGGCGCGTGAAGGCATTCGAAACGCCACCGCTCCTGGTCACAGAGGCGTTGAACAATCGCCTCAAGACTACGCCTCTAAAATTCAGTCTTTCTTTAAACAACCTTTTGCCGGGCCGATATAATTGCCAGGTTACAATTACTGACCCCGAGGGTCAGAAGGCGGCATTTTGGCAAGCGCCCGTAGTGCTGATACCCTGAAGATGAAGGAGCAAATGAAATGAACTCGTTCCGTTTCCGTTTTGTATTCGCAGGCCTTTCCCTTTTCTGTGCATCGCTTTTTGCCCAGACGCCGGTAAAACTGTCGTTCGAAGTTGCGTCTGTCAAACCCTCGCCGCCCCTTTCGAGTCTGATATCGGAAGTTCAGTCCGGAAAGATCAATCTCGGGATGAGGATGGACGGAACTCGGGTTGATTTTAGATTCATGTCAATAACCGGCTTGCTCGCAGCTGCGTATAAAGTGAAGCCGTACCAGATTGCCGGCCCCGATTGGTTGAAATCGCAGATGTATGAGATACATGCAAAGCTTCCCGAAGGAAGCAACAAAGACCAGATCCCCGAAATGTTGCAGTCGCTCCTGGCGGAAAGATTCAAGCTTGCCTTCCATAAGGAAACCAGAGATCTGCCTGTGTATGCGCTCATTGTGGGCAAGAATGGGCCGAAAATGAAGGAAGCGATCGAGGAGCCTGCAGCTCCAGCTTCCAGTGATCCTGCGAAGACTCCATCAGAGAAGGAAAATACAGGAAAACAGGTAATGTCAGTTGATACACCGGAAGGGGAGGTGAAGATAAAGCAGGAAGGCCGTGGAATGATCATGAACACCGGGAAGAACGGCCAGATGCGTATGACCATGGGGGACAATGGGTCCATGCGTATGGAAATAGGAAAAATGAAGATGTCCGACTTCGCCGATCTATTGACCCAATTCACGGATCGGCAGGTTGTCGACATGACTGAGCTGAAGAATTCCTACCAAGTGGCGCTGGAGCTTCCAATGGAGGAGCTACTCAACCTTGCAAAGAGGATGATGCCGGAAATAGCAGCTATGGCTGGAGCAGGTGGTGCGCCTGGCGCAACAACTCCCTCAAGCGGGCTTGCCGGCATCACCGCATCGGATCCCTCCGGGGGAGCAATGTTTCAGGCGGTTCAGCAACTCGGGCTGAAACTCGACCCTCGAAAAATGCTCACGGAAACGCTCGTCATAGATCACGTTGAAAAAGAACCAACGGAAAACTGATGCGGAAAGGTCGTATTCGCTTCCGCGACCGATCTGTCCTTCCACTTGGATTTAATTGAAAGAGGATTGTCGTCGAGCAGGCTGCATGACTTGTGAACGCTTCCTCATTTTGATTGAAGCAGCAATCTATACAGAGCGTCACAAATGAATGCTCATATGGCAGTAAGGCCCGAAGGGCCGAAAGGCAATAGGCCCGGCCGTCAGGCCGGGATAGGCTTGCGAAGCGATAGAGCGCTGAAGGCGCCGCATTTATTTAGGACGCTCTGTATAACTGAAGGATTGTTGCTGGTTACATTTACATATGCCTTAAAGTAATGGATCCACAGAGGTACCGCACTTGTATGGAAGGAGGTTGTCATGAAGACATTTCCGATTCCGTACATTGCTTCCCCAGTGAACTATAGTTACGCAACAATAAGAATTCTGATCCTGGTCATTTTAATTCCGTCTGTTTACGGTGAAGGCCCAAACTTTGAAGTGGCTTCCATCAAGCCCGCACCTCCTATCGACCCGGGGCAATTCATGGATACCAGATGTCACGGCGGCCCCGGGACAAAAGATCCAGGCCGTTGGACATGTGCGAATATCAGTCTCCTCAGTTTCAAGGGATCGGTTCACTATCGCCGCGAAGGTCCCGGAAGGCACCACCGAGGAGCAGTTCTGGCTCTGACGTTAAATGTATGATTTTCCATAATTACGGAGTTTTGGCTACCGACAACCAGATTGAGCCATTGAACGGCCACGAATATAAGCAAAATCTTCATGCCAAAAGCATGGAGCCGAGAAACTTACAAATCCATGAAATCAGTCAGGACGGAGTTTTCGCGGAGCACGGCTGGAAGGAGCGTGATTAGGACATCCTGCACAAACCGAAAGGCTCTCAGCCTGATCCCGCAAATGCAATATTTTTAATCCGGACGGAGTTTTTGGCAGGGACAGGAGGGGACATTCCGAATTTCCTGTTGGTTTTTAACCACCTTTGTTTGCGTCGCAAGGAAAATCGGAATGTCCCCTATTTTATTGCTGCCGCAGCCGCGCTGGATTGCTGGTTCCTTTCGGCTTCTGCAGCTTTGGTAACGTAAGCCTTCAAGCTGACGTAGAGGGGTGCCAGGACGGTCAGAACCGCAACGAGCGTGCGTGCCGTGATCAAATCTCCGATAAGCGCCAGGACTCCCGCCATCGCCGACGCCGCGACGTAATTGACCATGGCCCAGAGGAAACCGTTGCGCCAGACCGTCAGAACGTTTTTCCCCTGATCCAGCGCCACCATGGCGGCAACCGAAAGGGTGTTGGTAAGGTAGTAGACCAGCGCCAGGAGGCCCAGTGCCAGGAGGAATCTCCCGCCGGAAGCAACCGAGTTGTAACGAAACGCCGTTTGCCCAAGCACGCGGATGAAGGCCTCGCCCCCCAGGGCGGCAGATAGCGTCATGGCTGCCGTGTTGAAGAGCAGGAACTCCAGCCTGCGCGACTTTGTTTTGCAGCGCAACGATCCGGCGATTCCATCCAGAGCCGCGGTAAGTGCTCCCGCGGCCGGGCCGAAAAGCACGAGGTTCGTGCAAATGATTGTGTCGGCGAGTGAGATCTTCGCCTTCACGCCCGGCAGCGGGAGTGCAAAAACACCGGTAAGAATGGCAAGCGATGCCAGGATCAGCCACTGGCAACCGATACCATTAGTCGCCACCCGATATAGGGCGAACGCGATGGTCACCAGTCCCAGGCCAACCACCAGGTTGTAGTATACTCGGCATACCTGAGCCACAGCCGCCTTCATGCTTAAACCCCTTGATC
>JBEKKY010000149.1:0-8405 GCA_050010475.1 Acidobacteriota bacterium
GGCATCTGCTGTGTTGGCGCTCCTCGACGATGTCATCGCATCGCCTGCGTCGCGCCGCCTTGCATCTGCCCGCCCGGCGCTCGCGCCGAAGTGCATCACTTATTTTGTCACAGGCCCTAAGGCTGGGAACCTGCGCGGTCTTTCTGCTGGTGCTTTCCATTGGATATTGCGACGAGCAAAAAGCATCCCGCGAACAGGGCCAGTTCGTCATTTATGTGGCCGGCAAAGAAATAGGCCGGGAGAAGTTCTCAATTCAAAGCTCAGGTGATTCTGTCAGCAGCAATTCGACCGTGAGTTTCCGCGATCCCGCAAACAGCCGGAAAATCGTGAAAATGGAAACGGAGCTGGTGATGGACAATCAGTATGTCCCGCGCAGCTATCTGCTGCGGACCGACGTCAGCGGGCAGAAAGGAACGATGAGAGCGGCTTTTGCCCAGGGAGAGGCTAGCTTTGAACTCCTGGCAGGCGGAATCCCGAGAAGGAGCGGGCTGCTGGTTGGGAGCAAGTTTCTCATCCTCGATACCAATGTCTTCCATCACTTCGTTTTCATTGCGCGGCTGTTCGATTTCAACAGCAAAGATAAATCGCAAACCATGGAAGTGGTCATTCCTCAGGAAATGGATAGGGGAGTTTTGAAGATCAGCGATATGGGTTTCGAGAAGACGTCTATCCGACGCAAGAATCGTGGACTGCATCACCTGAAAGCCGATACCGGATCTATCCAGATTGACCTGTGGGTCGACGACCAGCGAACCTTATACAAGATCGCTCTGCCAGCCAAGGGAATAGAGGGGGTGCGGGATTAGTCGGTATCGTAACCGCTATCGGCTTTTTCCCATCTCAATCACGATTACGATCATGATGTCGATACCGATAACCCCGGTGGATTCAAATTTTGAAACCAAGGGATAGGGATTGCGTAGAACTGAAGGCGAGTGCAATCTTATAAGCGGAGGACTTTGAGATGAGCAAACAGCCCGATGAGAACTTACAACGCAACGGCAAGCGGATCTTTGGCTTCTTAATGGTTTTATTTGTGCTTGCCCTGGGCATCACAATCGGAACATTGATCTCCTACCATGTGGGAGCTACGGGTCCGGCCGACAGCCAGCTGCAAATGCAAAACGACGGTAAGCCGGTGGCAGGAGGGGCCTTTCTGGCGCTGTCACAGGCTTTCGAAGGAGTGGCCAACCGGATTGAGCCATGTGTGGTAAACATCAATACCGAAGAACTTGTGACTCCCGGTCAGGAAGAGGAAGGTCCGATGAATGAATTCTACCGGCACTTCCTCCCCGGGCCTTTCGACAATGGGCCTCAAATGCGGCGCAGCCTGGGTTCGGGAGTTATCGTGGATCCCAAGGGCTACATTATCACCAACAATCATGTGGTCGAAGGAGCAACCAGAATACGGGTCAGCCTGCCCGGGGGGGAAGAGTATACGGCCAAGGTGATCGGTACCGATGAGGTTTCCGATATTGCGGTCATAAAAATCAGCGGCAAAAAGGATTTCCCCTTTGCCAAAATCGGAAATTCCAAAAACATGAAGGTCGGAAACTGGGTTATGGCGGTCGGAAGTCCATTCGGTCTGGATCAGACGGTGACCGCCGGAATTATTTCGACCACCGGCCGTACATTTCAAAACGAAGAAGGTCCTTCGGATTTTTCGTACATGAACGATTACCTGCAGACCGACGCCGCGATCAATAGAGGGAACAGCGGCGGTCCACTCGTCAATATGAATGCCGAAGTCGTGGGGATCAACAGCTTTATTTCGACACCTTCCGGCGCCAGCGCGGGTGTGGGTTTCTCGATCCCGTCCCATCTTTTTGTGCGAGTGTACAACCAGATCCTGCAGACTGGGAAGGTTTCCCGAGGTTGGGTGGGCGTTTGGATGAATAAACTTCCTCTAACTCCCGCCCTGGCCAACTTTTTTGGAGTTAAACAGGGCTACGGCGTATTGATCACTGATTTGGGCGATGAAAAGGGGGCCGAACCAGGTCCGGCGGCTAAAGCAGGGCTGAAGCCCGAGGATGTTATTGTCGAATTCGACGGCAAGAAAATACAAAACAACCAGGACTTTCGAGTGGCTGTAGCCGATACTCCTCCCGGGAAAAAGGTCAAAATCAAAGTCGTCCGGCAGGGTCAGGAAAAGGAGTTTGAACTGGTCGTAGCCGAAAGCAAGATATTCAACAGGCAAGAGAAGGAACAGCTAAGCGTTGACGAAGAAAAGCCCAAGTCGGAAATCGGGCTGGAGATCGAAGATCTGCCTCCCAACATTGCCAAGGGACTGGAGCTATCCGGCGGCGCTTACGTGGATACCGTGAAGCCGGGAAGTCTCGCGGAGGATGCCGGTTTGATTGCCGAAGCGGATGTAATCGTGGCGGCCAACGGCAAGAAGATCAACAATGCCCAGGAATTGAAAAATGTCGTAAAGGAACTGAAAAGTGGCGAGCCGATCGTTTTGAAGATTATCCATTTTGCAAAGGCTGCAAACAACCGGCTGCAGTCCGAAATTGACTATACCAGTATTATCAGGCCCTAAAAGAAGAACGCCACAGATTCTGCAGATTTCAACGATTTTTATCTGTGAAATCTGCGGAATCTGTGGCGAATCCCGAATTCTCCTCCAGTTTGACTTTAACCAAAGCGATACTATAATCTTTTTTGTCAGCAACTTACCCTTGTTGAGTCAAGGTGTAAGTGTATGAAGCTGAACGGATGTATACCTATGCCCGATGCCAGCGGATTTTTTTTTAACGAACGGACCAGAGAAATTCTGCATTGGGTAATCGCCACCTTTATCCTAACGGGCAGGCCCGTAGGATCTCGCAGCATTGCTCGTCGCAGCCGGGAACAGTTGAGTGCCGCAACGGTGCGCAATGTGATGGCCGACCTTGAAGATATGGGGTATCTGCACCAGCCCCATGCATCCGCAGGCCGGGTCCCGACCGACAAAGCATATCGCTTCTATGTCGATTACCTGCTGAAGAGGCAAGATCTTTCTCTCGGGGAAAGAAGCCTGATCGATCGCGACCTGAGGCTTGACGACAACGCGGAGCACCTGATGGCTCGTGCAAGCCAAGTCTTATCGCGTGCTTCCAAGAATGTGGGGATTGTGGTTTCACCCCCGATCAGCCGCGTTGCTTTGAAACACATTCACTTTATAAAGCTTACCGACAACAGGATTCTGGTGATTCTTGTTTCCCAGTCGGGAATTGTCCAGAATCGCATTATTCAATATGCGGAAAACATTTCACAAACCGAACTTGACCAAGCAGCGCGCTATATAGTTGAGAATTTTAAAGACCGCACCTTATTTGAGATCAAGACCCAGATCCAGAACATGATTCAGAAAGAGCAGGCGCTCTACGACAAATTCACGCAGCGGGTCATCACACTGAGCACGCAGGCGTTTTCCGATTCGCCGGGTGAACTGGAATCGGAAGTTTATCTGGACGGAGCCTCCAATCTAATTAAAACTCCTGAATTTTCCGATATCAACCGGATGAAGCTCCTGTTCGAAACAATCGAACAGAAGAGCAGGTTGGCCGCTTTAATATCCCATTGTATTGAAGGGGATTTGCAGGAGGTTCATATCACAATCGGTGCCGAGAATGCGCTTCCGGGAATCGAAGATTGCGCCCTTATCACCTCGCGGTATGTCGTAGATGAAAAAACCCATGGATCCCTCGGCATTCTGGGGCCGACTCGCATGGAGTACGCTCGGGCGATTTCACTGGTGGATTATGTGGCGAGACTGTTTGGACGAGTGCTCGAGACGGGGAATCAAAAATGACGCGGAGTATCTATCGACACCCTTCGGATCCTGAGGAATCCAAGCCGCTTTCCGATTCTGAAGACCAGGAGAACGTTGAATCCATTACGCCTTCAACGGATCCTCAAGCGCAGTTGCAGGCCGACCTCAAAGCGGCGAAAAACGAAGTGGCTGAATGGCAGGACCGGTTCCTGCGAAAGGCCGCGGAATTCGAAAACTATCGAAAGCGGACGGATAAGGAAAAGACGGATTCCATGATGTTGGCCAAAAGTTCCGTTCTTCTCGAATTTCTGTCGGTGGCAGACGCCTGCGAACGGGCCTTAAAGAGCATCAGCGAAGGCAAGGCTGCTTCCGGAAGCCTGCAGCAGTATCAGCAGGGAGTCGAATTGCTTTACAAACAGTTGCTGGACACCTTCGCCCGAACCGGGATAGTGCCGATAGAAGCTGAAGGGACGCCATTCGACCCGCATCTTCATGAGGCTTTATCTCGAGAGGAAACGGCTGAATTTAAGGAAGACACCGTTATCAGGGAGTTGCGCCGGGGATATCTTTTCAAGGATAAGCTACTGAGGCCCGCGCAAGTAATTGTTGCCGTGAACCCCCAACCCAAAGACCAGAAGTCCGGATGAGCAAAATCATTGGTATAGATCTGGGCACAACAAATTCCTGTGTTGCTGCCCTGGAAGGCGCTTCTGTTCAAATCATCCCGAACAACATCGGCGGCAGGACCACTCCGTCGGTCGTTGCCTTCACCGAAAAGGGGGACCGGCTGCTCGGGCAAATTGCCAAGCGCCAGGCCGTGACCAACGCCGCAAGTACCATTTGCGCCGTCAAGCGGCTGATGGGACGCCGATTCGATTCGCTGGAGATTCAGAGGATCCAATCCTATCTGACATACAAAATCGTTCCCGCGGCAAATGGGGATGCAAGAGTTTCGGTTCGAGGCAGAGATTACAGCCCCCCGGAGATTTCGGCCATGCTGCTACAGTATTTGAAGAGCATGGCGGAAGACTTCTTAAATGAGCAGGTGACGGAAGCCGTGGTCACCGTGCCCGCCTATTTTGACGACTCGCAGCGCCAGGCTACCAAGGATGCCGGACGAATTGCGGGACTCGAAGTTCGCAGGATCCTGAATGAACCGACTGCGGCGGCTCTTGCTTATGGATTGGGCAAGAAAGACCGGGAGCGGGTTGCGATTTTCGACCTGGGGGGCGGGACCTTTGATATTTCAATTCTCGAAATAAACAAAGGAGTTTTTGAAGTCATATCGACCTGCGGAGACAGCTTCCTGGGCGGCGAGGATTTTGATCGCTGCATCATGGATTGGATGATCGGGGAATTTAAAGCTGAAACCGGGCTTGACCTGGGTAGCGATGTCCTTGCGCGCCAGCGCTTGAGGGAAACAGCAGAAAAGATAAAATGCGATCTGTCTAATGAACAGCAATCCCGCATTAATCTGCCTTTCATAGCCGGCGGTCCCAAGGGGCCGATTCATTTCGACAAGCTGCTGACCCGCCTTCGGTTTGAAGAACTTGTGCAGGAACTGATTGAGAGAACCACTGTTTTTTGTGAAAAAGCTCTAAAGGACGCAGGGTTGACTCCTGCCGATATCGACAAGGTTTTGCTGGTTGGCGGACAGACTCGCACTCCTGCGGTGCAGCGCCACGTCGAAAAGATTTTCGGCAGGAAACCTTCGTTGGAGGTTAATCCTGACGAGGTTGTTGCGGTCGGCGCTGCCCTTCAAGGAGCGGTCCTGCAGGGTGCGATCAAAGAGATCGTGCTTTTGGATGTCCTGCCGTTGTCTTTGGGGGTAGAGACGCAGGGAGGGTTATTCACCCGCATCATCGAGCATAACTCGACCATTCCCCTAAAGAAGAAGTTGACCTTTACGACGGTTGCGGATAACCAGACCGTAGTCGAAATCCATGTTCTGCAGGGCGAACGGGAATTTGCTCAGTACAACCGCTCACTGGCCAAATTTAACCTGGAGGGAATTGCACCGGGCCCTCGCGGAGTTCCTCAAATTGAAGTGACTTTCGACATGGATGCCGACGGAATCTTGAGCGTTTCCGCCAAAGACAAGTTTTCAGGCAAAGAACAGGCGATCCGGATCACTCCTTCGACCGGGTTAGGCAAAAATGAGATCGACCGGATGGTTCAGGAGTCGAAACAATTCAGTGAAGACGACAAGAAACAGAAGGAATTGGCCGAGTTGCGGAATCGCATCCGGGCGCAGGAGTCTGCCGTTTCACGAAGTTATTCGGATTTCGGCTGGCTTCTTGACAGCGCGGAACAGGAAATGGTAAGAAGCGCGATTCAAAAAAGCAAAGGTCTTCCTTCGGAAGGCATCGGCTTCGAATCGTTAAAAGACTTGCTGACGCAGCTTGAAACCTGCGCTGAGCGGCTCTCGGCCTTAATGTGTACGTCGGGAATTGAGGGATTGCGAACCCTAGAAGCCGGGGAGCCCGCCGACGAAGGGGATATCGACAGGCTCTTGAAGTCCGCGTTGGACGACGTAAATACGAAATTAAAAATTCATCAATAGTGGGGTTTTTTTGAATAACAAACGCGACTACTACGAAGTGCTCGGAGTATCCCAGGATGCTTCCGATCAGGAGCTGAAGAGCGCATATCGTAAACTGGCTCTTAAGTATCATCCCGACAAGAACCCGCATGACAAGGGAGCCGAGGAAAAGTTTAAAGAAGCCGCAGAGGCTTATGGCGTTCTGAGCGATTCTGAGAAACGCGCGCGCTACGACCGCTACGGTCACAGCGGGCTGCAGGGGGGATTCAGCGGGTTCGATCCGGCGACCTTCGGCGATTTCGGCGATATACTCGGAGAATTTTTCGGGTTTGGGGATATTTTCGGCAGCCGCCGGCGCGGCGGTCCGGAACGCGGCGCGGACCTGCGCTACGACCTGAAAGTTTCTTTCCGCGAAGCGGCATCCGGACTCAAGACCAAGATCAAAATTCCGCGCCAGGATACATGCGGTGCCTGCGAAGGACGCGGAACACCGAAGGGCAAGAGCCCGATCAGTTGCCCGACGTGTCGTGGCACCGGCCAGGTTCGTTATCAGCAGGGGTTCTTTTCAATCAGCCGAGGCTGCAGCCAATGTAACGGGACGGGCCGCGTCATCAGCGAACCCTGCGAGACCTGCCAGGGAAGAGGCCGCGTTCGCAGGGAAAAGGTGCTTGAAATCAGAATTCCGGCGGGCGTGGATAACGGCGCCAGATTGCGCATCCAGGGAGAGGGGGAGGCCGGTCTTCACAACGGTCCCTCCGGTGATCTCTATGTCGTCATCTATGTCGAAGAGCACCCGTTTTTCCAGCGTCAGGGGAACAACATTTACTGTCAGGTGCCCATAGGGATCGCGCAAGCGGTACTCGGGTCGGAAATCACTGTTCCCACCCTGGAAGGAGAAGAAAAGCTCAAAATCCCCGAAGGGACTCAAAGCGGTTCGGTGTTCCGGCTGCGCAACAAGGGCGTCGTTACCCTTGGGGAGAGAGGACGCGGAGACCAGTTCGTTACCGTCAATGTGGTGATCCCCTCCAAACTGACGAAAGAGCAGCGGCAGGTATTTGAATCGCTGGCGAAAGTCAGCAAAGACGACGAGCTGATGCAGGAACGGAGTATCTTCGACAAAGTGAAGGACATTTTCGGATAAGCTGCCGATGACCCGACGACGATTCTACGTCCCACGGGATTCCATTCGCAACGGCATCGCTGCACTCCCTCCAACCGAAGCTCACCATCTCCGAGACGTGCTCCGCGTGAAGGCCGGCGATAGGGTCGAAATCTTCGACGACTCGGGGACTGGATACACGGGTGAAGTCGAGTTGCATGGCTCCGAAGTCTTCGTTCAAAAGCTGGAAAGCATTCCTTCCTTGGAGTCCCCCTTTCGCCTGATACTCGCGGCAGCCCTGATCAAATCCGCAAGATTCGAATGGATGCTGCAGAAAGCTACGGAACTTGGGGTCGATCGGATCATCCCCTTGAAAACGCGGCTGAGCGAGATTCAGATCACCGACGAAAAAATCGAGGAGCGTAAGGAACGCTGGCAGCGCATTATTCGCGAGGCGGCGAAGCAATGCAAGCGCTCGGCCGCTCCGCGACTGGAAAAGCCGTTGGATTTTGCCGCGCTCCTTGCGGCGGAAGAAATCTCCCAATGCACGAAGATCCTATTTCATGAGAAAGCTGCCGGACCATGGCAACCGAAGGGCCCCCTATCCGATCGGATCATTCTTTGTATTGGCCCCGAAGGAGGATGGGAGCAAAGCGAAGTCGAGCAGGCCGGAAAAGCGGGCTATCAGATCTGCGGTTTGGGCCCATGGACTCTGCGGGCGGAAACGGCCGCAATCGCCGCAATATCGATTGTTCAGCATCAAATTCAACTTCTGAGAAGTCAGGAGCAGGAAGCCAGGAGCCAGAGGCCCACTTCCTAGCAGCTGCGACGCGGCGTTGTCGGGCTATTCCAGAAGAATTATACCAGCGCTGCAGGCGAGCCGATCTGCCAAATGATAAACGCCCTCTTCATGGGACTTCGATTGCCTTGGTTAAAGAGCCCATCTTCCCCTGGACGCTTTCTTGCACCACAGCCTTGATGCTGTAACGGCCAAAGGGAAGCTTGAG
>JBEKKY010000150.1:0-8382 GCA_050010475.1 Acidobacteriota bacterium
GCAAAGTAAATTTCTTGAGATTGTACCGAACCAGTCTATTGAAGGCTACCGTATCCCAGGAAGAAAGGGCGGGAATGCCACAGCAAGCAAAATCTTCAGGGAGAAATACCCCCACGCCGTGATGTTCCATGGTGCGCATCACGGCCTCCCCGATGCCGGGGAAAATTTTATCAACGACGCACCCTACAAAGAAGGCAATTTTAAACCCGGATGCTACCGGATAACTGTTTACAGGTTCCATCATCTGATGAAAGGCTACCGGAGGGAGCGCCGTAAAATGACGATCTTTCAAAGGCGAGAGGATGCGGCCACAGGACGTCCCCAGCATGTCGTCAACCGGCTTGACGAAAATGCCCTGAAGCTTTGATCCCAATTCGATGAGGCCGTCAAAGAACTCGGGACGGGCCACCATGCCCCGGAAAATTGCCTTCTTCAGAGGGTGAAGTCCAATGTAACCGGTCAGGATGGCGCGGGCTTTCAGGAAAATATCCAGCACCTTCACCCCGTTCGGGCAATTAGCGGAACAGGAACCGCAGAGGAGGCAGCGCATCAGGCGGTCGTTTACTCCCTTGGGATCACCGAACATTTCCTGGACGAGGCCATCAAGGAGGGAGAGCTTGCCTCGCGCCACATCAGCCTCACGCCCGGTTTCCGCAAAGACCGGACAAACAGCCTGGCACATCCCGCAACGCATGCAAACAACGAGTTGGTCTTCCAGTTCCTTTATCAGTCCGGCAAGTCGCTTCATATCGTACATTGCTATTCTCCTATGATCTTGCCGGGATTCAGAATGTTCTTGGGATCAAGGGCCGCTTTGATGCGCCGCGAATAGAGGATCGTCGCCCTGCCGGTTTCCTTTTCCAGGAACCGCGATTTGGCCATACCAATTCCATGCTCACCGGAAAGAGTCCCTCCCAACGCCAGCGCCCGGTCGAAAATGGCCTCAATGGCCTTTTCCACACGTTCCCATTCTTCATGGTTGCGCCGGTCCGTGAGGATCGTGGGATGGAGGTTGCCATCGCCGGCATGACCAAAGGTCCCGATGGTCAAGTTGAACTGCGCCGCAATCTCTTCGATGGACCGCATCATGGCCGGGATTTTGCTCCGCGGGACCGTCGCATCCTCCAGAACGGTGGTGGGTTTGATTCTGGACAGAGCCGAAAGGGCCGCCCGCCGCGCTTCCCAGACCTTGTCGCGCTCCGCCGCATCCCGGGCCACCCGAATATTCATTGCTCCCATCTCGCGGCACAGGGATTCAACCTTTTCGGCATCTTCCGCCACCTGCACCGGATGGCCGTCAACTTCTATGAGCAGCAGGGCTGCCGCATCCACGGGAAGTCCCACGTGGCTGAAATCCTCAACCGCGCGAATGGTAAAGTTGTCCATGAACTCAAGCGTAACCGGCACAATGCGATGGGCAATGATCGCCGAAACCGTTTCCGAGGCTTTATTGATATCATCGAATATGGCCATCATAGCCTTACTTGCAGGCGGCATCGGGATCAACTTAAGGGTAATCTTGTCAAAAACTCCCAGAGTGCCTTCGGAGCCCACCAATAGGCCGCCCAGGTTGTAACCGGTAACACATTTTACCGTGCGAGCGCCGGCCTTAACCAGTTCGCCGTTCACGTCAAAGAACTCGAGTCCCATCACATAATCCCGGGTTACCCCATATCTTAGCCCGCGCAGACCACCGGCATTCTCGGCAACGTTGCCGCCGAGTGTCGAGACCGCCTGGCTCCCGGGATCCGGTGGATAGAAAAGCCCCCTTGCTTCTACCGCCGCGGCGAACTTGGCCGTCACGACGCCGGGCTCAACAATCGCATACAGGTCTTCTTCATTGATTTCGAGGATCCTGTTTAGAGCATTGGTGAGCACCACTACGCCACCGACCTTGGGGATGGTGCCGCCACTGAGATTGGTACCGGCCCCGCGGACGGTGGTCGGCAGAGCGTTTTCGTTGCAAAGCCCCACCACCTTGCCCAGGGCTTCGCTTGAGGTAGGACGCAGGACTATCGAAGGAAGCGCAGGCTCGAGAACTGCGGCATCATAGGAATAGGTCATCCTATCGGTTTCATCCTGAAGCACGTTACCTTTGCCCACGACTTGTTCGAATTGTTTCACTAATCCCTTACTGATCATGGCAGATCCTTCTTTTCATGCTCCCTGACAAATCCAACGATGCCTCACGGCACAAATCTAATGGTAATACCAAGCATCCAAATAATTTTACTTAATGACTTTGTCGGAGGCTTTCAATGGGGGTGTAAACGATTTCCCGCTTTCCCTTATCCTTTCCTGGTATGAGCAAAAGGGCCGTGGCTATTTTACTCACTCTCCTCGCATGGCGTGCGGTATTTCCATGTTGCATCGGCTTTTCCTCTGGCCTGTTAGCATCGCATCCTATTCGCCTGAACACCTTCCAACGCGGAGAGGTGGGAGTTGAGGCCATCAACTTCGAAGCCGGTGGTGTGTCCTGAAATTACCAAAACCGGCCTAATTGGAGTACCACTGGCGTTTTTAATCGGGATATAGGGTAATTGAATGGGCCTCCCGGCGGTTCCAAGAGGTTTTTCGGGTGAAATCCCGGTTCAAAATATGCCTCAGCATCTGTTGATGATTAAGTTAATGCACAATTCAGGATAACAGCAAAATCAAGCTGCTTTTAACGCATAGAAACGGAGAGTGTTGACAAAGGCCCAAAACAGGCCCATTCATAAGGCGCATGAAAACCCCATTCCAGCTTTCCGTTTCTTTGATGGTTAACTAAAAATTATCCCGAAACTTGAGCGGGGCCCCAATGTCATTCCTGCGGCACAGGACCTCCAAAGGAGTACTTAACCATGGCGGAAAAATGGGTCTATTTGTTCGACGAACTTGATCAGGCAACGGCTTACGTTGGTGGTGACTGGGAAAATGTTCGAGGACTACTCGGCGGAAAGGGTGCCAATTTAGCGGAAATGACCAGAATCGGCTTGCCGGTACCTGCTGGTTTTACTGTGACCACCGAGGCTTGTAACTCATACCTTGACTCACACATGAGATTTCCAAAACAGATGTGGGAGCAGGAGCTGGCAGCTTTAGCCGAAGTTGAAAAGAAGACCGGCAAGAAATTCGGGGACCCCAAGAATCCGCTGCTCGTCTCATGCCGTTCCGGCGCGAAGTTTTCCATGCCTGGGATGATGGATACGGTACTCAATATCGGACTCAACGACAATACGGTCAGGGGTATGATCGAGGCGACAGGGAACCCACGCTTCGTTTATGACTCTTATCGGCGTCTCATCCAGATGTTCGGTGCGGTAGTGATGGGTGTGCCCGACGAGCCTTTCGAGGAGGTCATCGCCGAGTTCCGGAAAGCCCGCGGGGCAAAGAGTGATGCCGAGCTTACCCCCGATGACTGGAAGGCCATTGTAGAGCGCTTCAGGGATATATTCCGGCGCTACAACCGTATCGATTTTCCTACTGACCCTTATGAGCAGCTCCGGCTGGCAACGGAGGCTGTGTTCAAATCCTGGAACGGCAAACGTGCAATCGATTACCGAAATGCGGCCAAAATTGCTCACAACCTCGGCACCGCCGTGAACATTCAGGCAATGGTGTTTGGCAACATGGGCGATAACAGCGCCACCGGCGTGGCGATGACCCGCAATGCAACAACCGGTGAGAAAAGGATCGAGGGCGACTACCTCATTAACGCTCAAGGTGAAGACGTGGTTGCAGGCATCCGAACAACCGATCCGGTGGAGCGAATGGCTGAGACGATACCACATGCCTGGAAACAATTTGTCGAGATCACCTCTAAACTGGAGGAGCATTACCGTGACATGCAGGATGTCGAATTCACGGTCGAGCGGGGCGTCCTGTGGATGCTGCAGACGCGCGCGGGCAAGCGGACCGCTCAGGCCGCGGTTCGCATTGCCGTGCAAATGGCGGAAGAAAAATCAATCACCAGGGAGGAAGCTGTTATGCGGGTGACGCCCGAGCAGGTGGATTTTTTCCTGCACCCACAGTTCGATGCCTCTTCCAAAAGGGCCGCAATGGCTGAAGGCAGATTGCTCGCCGGCGGTTTGAATGTCTCTCCCGGCGCAGCTGTGGGTATGGTGGCTTTCAATGCAGACCTTGCCGAAAGCTGGGCCAAAAAGGAAGGCAAGAAGGTGATCATGGTCCGGCCGGAGACTAAGCCGGATGACGTGCATGGCATGCTTGCGGCCGAAGGAATTCTTACCAGCCGAGGCGGCCGCACCAGTCATGCGGCGCTTGTTGCCCGCCAGTTCGGCAAGCCTGCCGTCGTCGGCGTTGCTGCACTGGAGATTGATATCGGACAACATCTAATGACGGTTGGCGACCAGGTCATCAATGAAGGGGAATGGATTTCAATCGACGGCTCGACGGGCGAGGTCTTCCTTGGGCAACTAGACACAATGGTGCCGGACATATCCGATCTGTGGCTGATGAAACTGCTCCAATGGGCTGATGGATTCCGGAGGCTAAGTGTGTGGGCTAACGCGGACTACGCTCAAGACGCAAAACGCGCCCGCGAGCATGGCGCCAGTGGTATCGGCCTTTGCCGTACCGAGCACATGTTCTTCCAAGCCGAACGCCTGCCTCTGGTGCAGAAGTTGATCATGACAAATGTACCTGCTGAACGGCGGGAGGCTCTGGATGCGCTGCTGCCTTTCCAACGAGAGGATTTCATCGCTCTTTTCAAAGTCATGGACGGATTACCCGTAATCATTCGCCTGATCGACCCCCCGCTCCATGAATTCCTGCCCGGCTTCGAACAGCTGATGAGTGAGCTTACGGATGGCAAGATCCGCCTGTTGAACGCCAAAAATTTGCAGGAAATCGATGAACTCCTGCGAAAAATCCAAGAAGACGAGCGCATTCTCAGGCGTGTGGAGGCACTGCGGGAGGCGAACCCAATGCTCGGTCTGCGGGGCGTACGCCTTGGAATAACAATGCCTGAGTTGACACAAATGCAGGTCAGGGCAATCTTCGAGGCCGCCTGTCAGTGCGCGAAACTCGGGGTGGATGTCCACCCTGAGATAATGATCCCGCTTATAGCCCACGTCAACGAACTGGTGACGCAAAGAAACGCTCTCGAGGCGGTTGCAAAAGAGGTCATGGCTGAACGTGGAATTACGATTGATTATAAGTTCGGCACCATGATCGAAATCCCGCGCGCTGCGCTAACCGCTGATGAAATTGCGGAGCATGCGGAGTTCTTCTCTTTCGGTACAAACGATCTTACTCAGACCACTTACGGAATAAGCAGGGACGATGCCGAAAAGGGATTCCTGATCGACTACATACAACGCGGAATCTTGCCGGAAAATCCCTTTGTCAGCATTGACGAGAACGGGTTGGCGAAATTGATGCGCATGGCAGTGGACCTGGGTCGAAAGGTGCGCCCTGGCTTGGAAGTGGGTATTTGCGGAGAACACGGCGGTGACCCAAAATCCATTGCAGTCTGCCACAAGCTGGGACTCAACTACGTCAGCTGCTCGCCGTTGCGCGTTCCCATCGCCAGGCTGGCAGCCGCCCAGGCCGCCCTGAAAAATAGCGGTTAATGAGGCTCCGACGTCCAAACTGTCCGGATACTGGTCTCAGGATAGCTGATAAGAACAGCATTATTAGTGTTAAAATCTCTTCGCAAATGGAGGCGCAAAATGGACCCGATGACCTGTGAGTCAGCGAGGGGGTGGGTTGATGAAGCAAAAACCTTTTACCTGCGCGTCGGTAAAAGGATCGCTTTGGCTGAATTTACGAACCCTGGCGGCATGTTTTCAGAAGGAGAATTGTACATTTTTGTTTTAAGTTTCAAAGGGATCATGCTTGCACATGGAGTCAATGAAAGATTTGTCGGAGAAGACTTCATTGACATCGAGGATTTCGATGGTAAGCATTTTATAAAGGAAATCATCGACACCGCCGTTGAAAAAGGTTCCGGCTGCGTGGAATACAAATGGTACCATCCGAAGACCAAACAGATTCTTCCCAAAGTCGTGTATTTCGAGAAAGTCGATAACCTGATTATTTGTGGCGGCGCCTATGATGTAGCCATATTGGGCCACTCGCTCCCTTAAAAAAATCTTTGAATTCCGCGCCTTTTTCCCTGCCCGCTTGTCGGCAACCCAGGCGCATCCAAAATAGCCTTCGTTACAAAACTTTAAATTTTAGCCGTATTTTCAGAACCTTGGTGGACAGAGAAATACCGAGCACTCCCGTTATGGCTCCGATCTCTTCTTTAACTCCATTGGCAACTGTAACAGCTTGGCCGGCCTGCCGTGTAGCGCCTCCCAAAAAAGAGTTTTTTGCATGGATGGGTTTATCAATTTTGGTGGATATGCAGTCAGCGATAAATAGCAAGGTTGGAAAATGCAAATTCAACCTTCCTCTCCTGGAACTTGAGAAATAGAGCACCGGAAAAACGCAGCCTTCCTGAATCATATGTTTTGTTCACCTTTGGCCAGGTCAGACTCAAGGATCTGGCAAGCGTTGATCGCCGTTTTGCTAAAACCTTGTCTATCATCAACGGACTGATGTGAGCGGTCATCTTTTACAAGGTGACGCGCTTAATGAATCCGGTGTATACTTAAAAACAACAGAATGGTTCGTGAAGAAGAAGCAACGGCATGTAATGGGCGCAGCCCGTTGGCAGGCCACATTTTCATCCAACCCTTTTCAGACCCAATTAGGCGAAATCAGCGACTGCACTGAACCTCCCTCTCAACCTCACCTCCATTCTCTCGGTCGGTCTTCTCGATACAGCGGAATGGCACATATTTTTCGCCGTCAAATTTCATGAAAACTGTAAGACACCTCCATGCACTGCAATTTGTTTCTGCAATGTCGTAGTTGCCGTTGCTTGTGGAAGGCAACACTTGAAAATTGTCGCCAGCGCCGGCATATCGAACCTTGTAAGTCTTTGGAGTCGCGCCCTTATCCCCTGTAATTAACCAGAATCGAAACAGGTGAGCCCCGTAGAAGGTGTGGCAGTAAGGTTTAAGTGCAGGGCGTACGAAGTAAAGCTCCTCGCCATTGTTCATGATTGGAAGTGCGACAGATCGAAAGAGTCGCTGGAAGGCACCCTTTCGGATCTTCATATCAGCCATGCATGCTGTAAGGTTATCAAGGTCATCTTGGTCTGCTGAACTGACTATGGCTTGAACCACCGCCACCGATGGAACTCTCTCCCCTGGAGTAGGGGTTTCTGTGCTTGCGGAAACAAGCGGGGCAGCATGAGAAACCTGAACCAGAACGAAGCTCAAACCCAAAAAGAAGAAAATCCATCGACGCATAGTTGTGTATACCCAACGATTAAGCCGGAATAATGCATCATCTTCTGCGCTATGCATCCAAACCGCATGTTGAGATCGGATTTTTGCCCGAAAAACTTCCGCTCTGACCCTGAAACCTGTAAAAAGCATACGATTTTCAAATCGGACATGCAAGAGATATCACTGCGCAGTTGGCTGTCGGAAACTGCCGGATGCCCACCCGGGGTTTCCGGATGGGCGCTGTCAAGGACACCGCGACATCGGGCACTCCGTCATTTAAATGGCGATAAATCCGGCACACCGTCATTTACACGGCGACAAATCCGGCACGGTTTGAAAGGCTTTGAAGGTAACTCATGCGCCAGGCGGGGGCCTGGGCCATCATCGTTTTGTCCGGTTTCATCGGGTGCGACCCTCGCGCAAACCCACGTCCTCGCCTCACCAGCCCTTTCCGACATGACACGGGATGATCCATTTTGTCTAATCTTATCATGCTTTGAAGCTGCCAATCGCCCGCCAACTGGGGAAAGTGATTCAGCTAGTGCATGGGACCCCTATTACAGCGGGGTGATGATTTTGGGAGATTGGGGAACAGTGATATCAAAATGCTGGCTCTGATGACAGAGTCTCGCATTGTCTACCCCTCGAATGGATGTGGCACATGCGGTTGGCAGATTGGAAGCCTCGTACGGAAAGATTCCTAACAAAAGAATCCAGTCATGGACACAGGCATCGAGAACATAGTCGCAAATCTAAACAGATCAGGGAGGTACTCTCGCCTTCTCAATTGCATCGCCGATCCCATGCTCCAGTCGTTTCTGTTCGAACTCCTGTTTGCTAACAGCCTTGAGGACAGTGAGGTTCTTCTGAGATACGAAGTCAATGTTCATCCCGGCACGAATGCGACCGTCGATTTGTTCACGAAGATGATGATAGGACTCTTATCTGCTTCGAACTCGTTAGCCCGGAAATGAGCGATGAGCTTAGCCGTGAATCCGCTCCCGTCAGAACCGAAATCGAGGGTGTCTCGACATACTCCGTTCTAATGAAAAGCGGGCATGAGAACCAGTACTTGAGACCAGAAGCTCTTACAATCAGG
>JBEKKY010000151.1:0-8363 GCA_050010475.1 Acidobacteriota bacterium
CGTGGGATGTGTTCTATTTATGTTTGCTTGGGCACGCCAACAGCATGGATGGGCGCTGATGATCCTTTGTGTTCTTGGAATGCAGGTTCCTCCTCTGGCAAGAGAAAACCGTGCCATGATAGTGGAAACTATGGAGCATGGGTTCATTGAACCCGAGCGGCACGAAATCATGCGATATATCCGGCAGAACTATGATGGGAAGCGGATTCTTATCGACATGGAAAAACAGGCGCCGCTGGTTTACGACTCGGGTCTCAACGTTAGGGAATTCATTTATAATGAAGCCGGCGAAAGGCTTTGGCGTAAGGCGCTGCTCGATCCGGGTAAACAAGCAGGCTGGCTATGCGCGCAGATGGGAGATGTAATATGGGAACGGCTGCAGATTGATCCTGGGTGGGCCGCTGACTATTCTCTTGTGTTGCAAAATAAGTATTTTTCCCTTTACAGGCTTAAAAAATGATTCGAGATTCGGAATTCGAGATTCGAGATTTCAGTTGTTCGCCACTTCAAGATCTCGAATCTCGAATTCCGAATCTCGAATCTGAAATCGAAAACGAGTGAAGACCGAAACTCCTGGCCGGAACTATCAAAAAAGATTCAACTTTTCTCCTCCGCAACCTCGGCCGTTTTTGGCGAATCTGCCCGCCAGAATTGACACATACGAGGAAGGTGTCGCCCGATATTTTCAGTGGAGGACGGGGTTAGACTACTATTTAACCATTGACCAGATTGTCGATTTCGTGGTCAACACGGGCCGTATCAGGGTGATCGACCTGCTGACGGACACGGCGACATTCGCGCTGCGGCTGGCGGGGCGGAAGGCGTTTCCTGGACGGATTTATTCTTTTGACAGCAACATAACGTTGCTGGAACGCGCAAAACAAAGGGCCGCCCACCTGAACCTGCAGGAGTCGATTGAATTCAAACATTTTCAAGAACCGCGGTTTCCCATTCCGGATGCCCACGGTGATGTCGCTGTTTCCGTTTTTGATCTGCACCACCATCCGGTGGAAGAGTATTTGGCGGAAGCGCTTCGAATTCTTGCGCCCGATGGGCACCTCATTGTCGCCGAAATACTCGAGCCGAAGTCCACTCGAATCTCGTGGCAGCGGATTTGGAGAAGATTGAACCTGAAGTTCATACAAAAAAATCCAACCGAAGCGAATGCGGTATATTATGATCGCGAGGAAATCATTGAGTTGTTTTTTAAGATCGGGTTCCGCCAAGTCATCATCCAGGGCTTGAACGTGCCCGAAAGCCCTAATTCGGGGGTGTTCAGCCTGATTGCTGCGACAAAATAGCGGAGGAGTTATTATGCCGAGACGGCATAGATACGGCATTCTGATCGTCCTTGGGTGTCTTCTCTTTTTGTTGCCGGTCTTTGGTATTCCGGTTAAGACCTATCGAATAAGAAGAGTGGGCAAGTCCCCGAACTTCATCGCGCTCAGCCCAGATGGTTCAAAAATATATGCAACATCCTATGGAACGGATCAACTGCTTGAAATCGATCTCGCGGAAAAGATGGTGACGCGTAGCGTTGCCGTGGGATCCTCTCCGTTGGGACTGGCGATTGACAGCCAGGATAAGACGGCAATCGTTGCCTGCAAGGACTCCAGTACGGTCACGTTTGTGGATTTGGAGGCATTTCGGGTTATCGCCGATCTCAAAGTCGGAGGTCAGCCGAACTCTATTGCAATGAGCCCCCGAGGATATACTGCCTATGTGTCCAGTTACGGGCGCACACGCGAAGGTTCGCTGCATATCATTGACGTGAGGGACCACAGCCTGGCGGCGAGCATCAAAATGGGAGTTGCTCCATTCTCCATAGCTGTTTCTCCTACAACAGAACTGGTCTATGTGGTGATGGGCGGTAGTAATGAAGTCTGGGTAGTCGATCCGGAGAGACGGACGGTCGTAAACAAAATTTCGGTAGGCGAGGCGCCGGATGGAATCGCAATTACGCCTGACGGGAGGCGCGTCTTTGTCGCCAACAGCGGAACCGGCGACTTATCGGTTATCGACACTCAGGTCATGAAAGTCCTGATAACTGTTCCCATCGGGAAGATGCCCTTCGGGGTTGCAGTGAGCAACGATGGAAAGCGGGTTTTTGTGGTCAACAGCAAGCCCCGGACCGTCTCGATCCTTCCAACTGATCTCAGCCGTCTGGATCCGGAAACGTTTGATGTCGATCGCGGGCCTACCGATATTAAGGTCTCGCGGAACAATCGGACGGCGTACGTCGTGAACGAGCTGTCAAATTCGATCGTCGTAGCTGAACTGCAGTAAAATAGTCGGCAGTGGAAGTTAGATTACCGCCCACTGCCTATTGCCGGCTGTTCTTAAACCAATCTGCAAATAAGCGGATGCCTTCCTTAAAGGGCTTTTGCGGATTATATTTGAGAACCCTGCGTGCCCGGTTTATATCGGCATACGTGATTTGCATGTCTCCGGGCTGATCCGGCATAAAGCGAAGCAATGCCTTTTTCCCGAGTGCATCTTCGAGATGCCTGACCATTTCGATCAGCGGGATGGTCTGGGATTCGCCTAAGTTGATAATTTCAAAACGCGGATTTACCTCAATAGCCGCAACGATACCGGCAACAATATCCTCCACGTAGGTGTAATCGCGTCTTGATTCTCCTGAGCCGAAAATTGGGATTTCCTTTTCGTCAGACATGAGCTGGGCAAATTTGTGAATTGCCATTTCCGGGCGTTGTCTGGGGCCGTAAACCGTGAAAAAACGGAGGCAGGTAATGTGCATCGAGTAATTGTGGGCATACGTGTGACAGAGCAGCTCTCCAGCCCGCTTTGTTGCCGCATACGGTGACACAGGCGTGTCCACGGGATCGTTTTCCGAAAATGGAACTCGGGGGCTCCCTCCATAAACGGATGAAGAAGAGCCGAAAATAAAGCCGTCAACAGAGAATTGCTTGGCCAATTCCAGCAAATGAACCGTTCCGGTCACGTTGACGTCCGAGTACAACTCCGGCTTTTGTAGTGACGGTCGCACCCCGGCCCATGCAGCAAGATGAACGACGACATTGGGGCGGGTTTGGGCGAAGACGCCGTGCAGACCTTCTCGATCCAGAATATCCACGACATGGACAGGCAGGGAAGCCAAAGCCTGAAGATCGCGCACGTTTCGTTTCTTGATCTCGGGATCGTAAAAGTTGTTGAAATTATCCAGAAGGATGACCTCGGCCCGTTTTTCCAGTAATGCTGCTGCGAGGTGATATGCAATGAAACCGGCGCCGCCGGTGATGAGAACTCGCATGGTATATCTCCTGCAGAGGCCCGCATCTCTGTTGCTCTGCATTTATCGGAAATCTCCAGCCAAACTATCCGATTATGCCTGGCGAGTCAATCATCGAAGGTTGATCGTTCCCTGTTGTGAACACTGCTTTGAAGTGACTTAAATTTTCCATCATTGACTTACTGACACTAAAGAAACTAAAACCCAAAATACGGAACGGGAAACGGGAAACGGTGAACGTATGTTATTATCACTGCCATGCTACACGTCGGGTTGACCGGGAATATTGCATCCGGAAAAAGCCAGGCTGCTTTGCTGTTTGCGGAGCTCGGGGCGCACATTATCGATGCCGACGTCGTGGCTCGTGGACTGCTTTCTTCGGGGACCAAAACGTATTCAGGAATTGTGAACGAGTTTGGAGAGCAGATACTTGACTCCGAGCGGGAAATCGATCGCAAAAAGCTGGGCCAGATCATTTTTTTTGATGTAGAAAAAAGAACGTTGCTCAATCAGTTGACCCATCATGATGTCGGCGTGGAAATTTTGCGGCGAATTTTCGACTTTGAGCAGTCCTCGTCGCGAGGAATTGTCATTGTCGATGCAGCGCTGATTATAGAGACGGGCGGATATAAAATATACGACCGATTAATTGTGGTCACCTGCGATCCGTCACTGCAAATCGCCCGGCTGATGAGTCGCGATCAGTTGAGCGAAAAGGAGGCCCGGGCTCGAATGAACTCTCAAATGCCTATTGAAGAAAAGCTCAAGCTTGCGGACTATACGATCGATACGTCGGGGACTCTGAAACAAATGCGCGATCAAGTCGAAGCCATCTACCGCGACCTGCTGACCCAGGAAATGCGCCTGAAAGAGCGAAGATAACCGCATCGCAGATAGATTGAAGGGCCAGACCCTGCATGTTGGGATAATACAATTGACAACCAGCTGCATGCTATGTTACTAGTGCATGTTTTTTAGATGCACATGCTTTCTGAATACGGTAGTTTGAGTTGCTGACGCCTGTAAAACCTGCCGGCGCTCAATCCGCATAAATAAATCCTTGAGATTTAGAAAAAGCAGATATCGCGAATCCTAGCCAAGACAGAGACTATGCTGAATTTTATTTGGTTGATACCGACGTTACCCTTATCCGGAAGTGCGCTGATCGGCTTCCTGGGGTTGATTCAATTACGGAGCACGGGTGAAAAGCTCAATAAAAAGTTTGTTTCCATCATTGCTCTTGCTTCCGTCGGACTCGCTTTCATTTTGAGCGTCCTGCTTGTTTATCAGCTTTTTGTTGTCCAACACGGAGAACTGTTCTCAATAGACCTCTTCACTTGGCTTCGCGCCGGATCTTTGCCCCTTGCGAACGGAGGAATGGCCAATTTCAACGTGCCCTGGGGGTACCAGCTGGATCCTTTATCAGCGGTCATGGCCCTTGTTGTGACCGGCGTTGGATTTCTGATCCACATATATTCGACGGGCTATATGTGGGATGACAGTGGATACTATCGGTTTTTCTCGTATCTGAATCTCTTCATGTTTGCAATGCTTACGCTCGTCCTTGCAAATAACTACGTGATGATGTTCGTCGGTTGGGAGGGGGTCGGCCTCTGTTCTTACCTTTTGATCGGCTTCTATTTTGACAAGAAGAGCGCCGGGGATGCAGGGAAGAAGGCATTTGTCGTAAATCGTATCGGGGATGCGGGTTTCATTTTGGGAATGATGCTCGTATTCGTCCATTTCGGCTCTCTGCGATTTGAAGAGGTGTTTAAGCAAGCGTCGACCATGCCCGTTCAAACCGGGCACACGTTCCTCTTTTGGGCGACCCTCTGCTTTTTTATCGGAGCCTGCGGAAAGAGCGCACAAATCCCCCTCTATGTTTGGCTTCCGGATGCGATGGAGGGGCCCACCCCTGTTTCCGCCCTAATCCATGCTGCCACGATGGTGACTGCGGGTGTTTACATGGTCTGCCGCGGCAACGCGCTGTACAGCAGGGCTCCGGAAACTCTGATGATCGTCGCGGTCGTGGGCTCGGTAACTGCTCTTTTTGCCGCTACAATTGGGTTTGCCCAGACGGATATCAAGCGTGTTCTCGCTTATTCTACCGTGAGCCAGTTGGGATACATGTTCGCGGCGCTTGGGGTGGGCGCCTTCGTCGGTGGAGTTTTTCACCTGATGACCCATGCCTTTTTCAAGGCTCTTCTGTTCCTCGGTTCCGGTTCAGTCATCATGGCCATGCATCATGAGCAGGACATGATGAAAATGGGAGGTCTGAAAAAACACCTGCCCTGGACGTACCGGACGATGTTATTCGGAACCATCGCAATTGCAGGAATCCCGCCGTTTGCCGGGTTTTTCAGCAAGGACGAAATTCTCTGGAGAGCGTGGAGCAACGGCCACCCGGTTATCTGGTTTCTGCTCTGGAGCGGTGCCGGAATGACCGCCTTCTACATGTTCAGACTCCTGTTCCTGACATTCTGGGGTGAGGAACGGATGGATGAGCATACGAAACATCACATTCACGAATCGCCCAAGCGCGTGGTGTTCCCTCTGGCTATCCTGGCTGTGCTTTCGTTGATCGGGGGCTTGGTCGGATTTCCCGGGTGGACGGGTGTCTCAAACAGATTCGAGCATTTCCTGGAACCGGTTCTTCGAGTGCCGGGAAGCGGAGAAGCGGCGGCTCCTCTCGCAGGCCAGGAGATTTTGTTTACCGCGCTCTCTGTGGCCATAGCCGCGTTAGGAATCTACCTGGCCTATCGTTTTTATGTGGTCAAGCCTGGCACTGCAGACCGTGTTACGCAGAGGATCAGGGGATTTTACGAACTGGTGTATCACAAATACTACGTGGATCAGCTTTACGACGCTCTCTTTGTAAACCGGACCAAAGATCTCGGAAGAGCGTGCTTTTTTGTGGATTCCCATTTCGTCGACGGCGCCGTAAACGGAGCCGCGGCAACGACCCGTGGAACCGCAAGTCTCTCCAGGCTCTTCGATACCTACATCGTGGATGGATTGGTCAATCTTATCGGCTGGTTCAATATGATGCTGAACCGGATTGTGACCTCATTCCAGACCGGACTTGTCCAGAGATATGCTTTGGTGGCGGTGTTGGGGGTCATCGTTTTTATTTTGGTTTTCTACAATGGCCTGCTGACCAGCAATTTCTGGGCGAAATATTTGACGGTTTTTTGAATAGCTGTCAGCTATCAGCTCTCAGCCGTCAGCAAAAGTTATGTTGCTGATGGCTGACATCTGACGGCTGACAAACGGAGCGGATGCAATGGACTTCTTCATGAGCAATATTCTAAACATAGTCTGCTATCTCCCGCTGGTGGGGCTGATACTGATTATGTTCATCAAGCGGGAAAATGAAAACGCGGTCAAATGGATCGCCAACATCACCGCTTTCATCGGCTTCCTGGTTTCTATTCCGCTCCTGACATCATTCAACAATCCCCGATTCATTGGTCCTAACGGATTCCGCTTCCTCTATGAGCATTCCTGGATCCCGCAGATTGGGGCGAATTACAAATTTGGGATTGACGGAATCAGCATGCTGTTGGTAATGCTGACAACGCTGTTAGGCTTTATTGCCATACTATCCTCGTGGACTGCCATCAAGGATCGGGTGAAGGAGTATTACGCCTTCATGCTCCTGCTGCAGACAGGAATGCTTGGCGTCTTTATGTCTCTCGATTTCCTTGTCTTTTATGTCTTCTGGGAAGTGATGCTGGTTCCCATGTATTTCCTGATCGGCGTCTGGGGCGGGCCAAGGAAGCTTTATGCTGCGATAAAGTTTTTCCTTTATACGTTGACGGGCTCCGTGCTCATGCTTGTCGGAATTCTGGCGATTTACTTCTATCAGTACGATGTCACGGGCATTTACTCGTTTGATATCGTGGGCTTTCAGAAGCTGGGTTTTCCGACCGACCTCCAGTGGTGGGTTTTCCTTGCTTTCTTTATCGGATTTGCAATCAAGGTTCCCATGTTTCCGTTCCACACCTGGCTGCCCGACGCTCACGTCGAAGCTCCTACGGCCGGTTCTGTTATCCTCGCAGGCGTTCTGCTGAAAATGGGGACGTATGGTTTCGTCCGCTTCTCTTTGCCGATGTTTCCCTGGGCGACCATGCACTTTCTGAAACCGATGCTGATTCTTTCGTTGATCGGGATCATCTACGGCGGACTTGTGGCCATGATGCAAAAGGACATGAAATCGCTGGTCGCGTATTCTTCCGTCAGCCATCTCGGATTTGTGATGCTGGGTGTATTTGCCGCCACACCGGTCGCACTGCAAGGGGGAGTGCTGCAAATGATCAATCACGGAATTTCGACCGGGGCACTCTTCTTGATCGTGGGGATCGTCTACGAAAGGCGCCACACCCGGATGATTTCGGACTACGGTGGCCTCAGTCACATCATGCCGGTTTATGCCACGGTGTTTTTGGTCATGACTCTGAGCTCGATCGGGATGCCGGGACTGAACGGGTTTATCGGCGAGTTTTTCATTCTCCAGGGAACGTTTGCTGCGCCGGGCCTTTGGCCGTATGCGGCTCTGGCCGTCATAGGAATCGTCCTGGGGGCTGCATACATGCTGTGGCTTTACCAGCGCGTCATGTTCGGCAAGCTGGAAAACCCTCTGAACAAGGTTTTGCCCGACTTGAACTTGAGAGAGCTTGCCACCTTTGTTCCATTGATCATCCTTGCATTCTGGATCGGCATCTATCCGACTTATTTCACCAAGTATCTTGACGAACCGGTGAATGCAATTGTCGAGCGTGTGAGGGTCGACTACAACAAAACGAAAGTTGCCGATATTCCGAAGCTTCCCTCAAATTCGCAATCGGCATATAGCAAATAGCTCAAAAGCAAAGACGCCACGGATTCCACGGATTTCACGGATTTTGAATTTGTGAAATCCGTGATAACAAACGTTCTGTTTCTTGCTTTTTCAGCAGGCTTTTATTCGAGCATGGATCTGTCGAGAGGCAGTCTCAGAAAGATGATAAAACATGTGCGGACGGGTCTCCAGACCCGTCCGGATTTTCAGTCTTGGGATTGCTCGGGCGGGACGGCTCTGGAGAGCCGTCCCCACATGTTCAATAGCGGT
>JBEKKY010000152.1:0-8249 GCA_050010475.1 Acidobacteriota bacterium
TCTTAGCCCATTCGAATTATCCGAATTTCGAAACCAGACCATTGGGTTCGTGTTCCAGTTTCACCATCTCCTCCCGGAATTCACAGCTCTCGAAAATGTCATGATGCCGTTGCTGATTTGCGGCACGCATTTGCCCCAAGCGCATAAGCCTGCAGAGGCTCTGCTGAAAGAAGTCGGCCTGGAAAAACGAATGCATCATCGACCCGGCGAGCTGTCGGGTGGGGAGCAGCAGCGGGTTGCGCTTGCCAGGGCACTGGTGGGCAGGCCGCGCCTGCTTCTGGCGGACGAACCCACGGGCAACGTCGATCCGCAAACGGGGGAGGCCATCGGCGCACTGTTCCGGGAATTGCATGCGAAACATGGCCTGACTTCCATTATCGTCACCCACAACGAAAAACTCGCCCGGATCTGCTCACGAACCTTTCGCCTGGAAAAAGGCCAACTAAATGATGAATTACGAATTACGAATGACGAATGAACTCATTCGCCCTTGTCATACCGGAAGTTTGTGCAGCTACATCCCAACCGTATGCTTTCCTTCGTAATTCGTCATTCGTAATTCGTCATTCAGTTTGGATCTTTACAGCCTTTCAAATCTGTCCCTATAATAAGTTGTAGTGTTTTGCATGTGAGCGCTATTTTATGTTCGAGAAGTATACTGAAAAAGCCAGAAGAGTCATATTCTTCGCACGTTACGAAGCGAGCCAGTTCGGCAGCCCGTATATCGAAACAGAGCACTTGCTCTTGGGATTGATCCGGGAGGATAAGAACCTGACCACCCGTTTCTTCCCAAAAGCAAATGCGACCATCCAGGATATCCGCAGGGAAATTGAAGGACGCACGCTGATTCGCGAGAAGGTGTCAACCTCAGTGGAGCTCCCTTTTTCCGAGGAGAGCAAACGCGTTTTGAACAGCGCTGCCGAGGAGTCGGAGCGCTATTCCCACAAAAACATCGGCACGGAGCATATCCTGCTTGGTTTGCTCTGCGAAGAGAGATCCATTGCAGCCGAGATTTTGCGCGAACATGGACTGCGCCCGGGGATGATCCGTGAAGAGTTAAGCCGCGGTTCAACCGACAAGCATGCGCAAAGCCGGTCAAAGGAACCATTGAGCTTACTGGAGTTTTCCAGAGATTTGACTGAAGCGGCAAGCAACGATGCCCTGGATCCGTTAATCGGCAGAGAAAACGAAATCGAACGAATGATCCAGATTCTTTGCCGCAGAACCAAGAACAATCCGGTTCTTATTGGCGAACCGGGCGTCGGCAAGACTGCGATCGTGGAAGGATTGGCACAAAGGATTGTAAGCGGCCAGGTTCCGCCTCAACTGGTGGACAAGAAAATACTGGCGCTGGATATATCTCTCATCGTAGCAGGAACCAAGTATCGAGGCCAATTTGAGGAGCGGCTGAAAACGATCCTGAAGGAGCTGGTTGAAAACAGGAATCTGATCGTTTTTATCGATGAACTGCATACGCTTGTGGGCGCCGGTTCGGCCGAGGGATCGCTGGACGCCGCCAATATACTGAAACCTGCGCTCTCTCGCGGGGAGATTCAGTGTATTGGATCCACAACACCGCATGAATACCGCCGTTCTATTGAAAAGGACCGTTCGCTGGAACGACGATTTCAGGCAATTAAGGTGGCGCCGCCTTCCGAAGTCGAGAGTGTTACGATTCTCCACGGCATAAAAGAAAAATACGAGACTTTTCATCAGCTGAAGTATACGGACGAAGCGTTACAGGCGTCGGTTTACCTTTCCAATCGCTACATTCCGGATCGGTTTCTGCCGGACAAAGCCATCGACGTCATCGATGAAGCAGGAGCCCGGGTTAAGCTGCGAACGACATCGTTGCCTGAAGAGATGGTGAATATCCAGAGGCGCATCCGTGTAATTGACGGCAGAATCGAGAATGCCATTACTGCGCGGGAATTTGAAAAAGCGGCGCGCTACCGCCTCGAAGAGGACATGGAGCAGGAGAATCTCCAGGTCATTCGAGAGCGCTTGAAGCTGAAGACAATCGCACCGCTCAAGGTCACCAAGGAAGACATCGAGGAAGTTATCGCAAAATGGACCGGAATTCCGATGTCTTCAATTCATGAAGAGGAGACGTCGAAACTTCTCAGAATGGAACAGGAGCTGCATAAACGGCTTATCAGCCAGGACAGGGCCATCAGTGCTCTCAGCAAGGCAATTCGGCGGACTCGTGCAGGGCTCAAGTCTCCCAAACGTCCGGTCGGTTCCTTTCTTTTCCTGGGCCCGACAGGCGTCGGCAAGACGGAAATGGCGCGATCGCTGGCCGCATTCCTTTTTGGAAGTGAAAACGCAATGATACGGCTCGACATGTCGGAATACATGGAGAGGCATTCCGTATCGAAGTTAATCGGGTCGCCTCCGGGATATGTGGGCCATGAAGAGGGTGGTCAACTGACTGAAAAGATCAAGCGGAATCCATATTCCGTGCTGCTGCTCGACGAAATCGAAAAGGCACACCCGGACGTATATAACATTTTGCTGCAGGTCTTTGAGGATGGACAGCTTACCGATTCCCTCGGGAACACCATCGATTTTAAAAACGCGATTATCATCATGACCTCAAACATCGGGGCCCGTTTTCTGGAAAAGCGGGGGCACATGGGATTTCGTTCCGGGACCGATGCGGATGCCAAGAGAACGGAGGAGCTGATTCACGGAGAGATCAAACGGATATTCAATCCCGAATTTCTCAACAGATTGGATGAAATCATCCTGTTTGAATCGCTGTCGGAGGAAGACCTCGAAAACATCGTGGATCTTCTTATTGTCCAAGTAAATGAAGTGATGAAGCAAAAGAAGCTTTCCATCGTGCTTCACCCCGAGGTGCGCAGGTGGATCGTGAATAAAACCTGCCATGACCGTTCTTACGGCGCGCGCCCCTTGCGCAGAGCAATCCAGCGTTATGTCGAGGATCCACTGTCGGAAGGAATTATCCAGAATCGAATCAAGTCCGATTCTACGCTTGAGATCTTTCTTAAGGATGACGATCTCTACTACATTCACTCCGGAGAGCCCGTAATGTCCGGAGAAAAACTGGGATGACCGTTAAAGGGTTTACGCGTTCACGCGTTTACGGGTTCACGCGTTTAAAGACTGAAACACTCGATTTGGGAAGCAGAAAGCCAGGAGCCGAAAGGTTCCGGGCTTTTTTATTTTAATGTGGCAGTCGCGACATCCCCGTTTTGAAACGCGTAAACGCGTAAACCCGTGAACGCATAAACGCGCAAACGGGGAACGCGAAAAAAAATGAACGCTCTGAAACCGGCGGAGTCTATACCGGAGATTGGAGGCTCCCCGGATCAGAAAGAGGGAAGGTCTGCCTGTTTTACAAACGGCCCGACAACAGCGTTCTAATAGACTCGCGCTGGATTTCATCGCCTGTTTTATCTAAGATAGGGGTTCATTTTCAGTTTTTGCTGGAGGATAGATGGACAAATCGGTAAAGCTCGGAATTAGTATTCTCGGAATCCTCATGTTGGGCTCCGCCGTCTATGCTCAACAGCGACCTGTGACTACGGTCCAGCAAGTTATTATCCGTGGCAATCATCGCATTCCCGAAGAAACTTGCCTCTTTTATATTCAGTCCAGAAAGGGTGAACCCTACGACGAATCACGTTTGGAGGCCGACCTGCGCGCCCTTTATAAGGCCAATTTTTTCGAAAACGTTGAAGTTCTTTCAGACGACGGCGATATAGGCAAGATCATCACGTTTGTAGTCAAAGAAAAGCCGTTGATCCGCTCGATTGAATACGCCGGTAATCACTCTTTTACCGAATCCAACATCCTCGACGCCTTTAAAGAGAAAAAAGTGGGACTAACCGTTGACAGCCAGTATGACCCAGCCAAGTTGAGGGCTGCCGAACGTGCACTGAAGGATTTGATGATCCAGAACGGGAAACCCCTTGGAACTGTCCATACCGAAACTGAGCCTATTCCTCCTTCCAGTGTGCGTGTCCGGTTCGTAATGGACGAAGGCGCAAAAGTTCGAATCGGGCAGATCCGTTTTGTCGGGAACAAAATATTCGGCGATAATCAGTTAAAAATTGCACTGAAGCTCACCAAAGAGCACGGCGTATACACCATGTTCAAAGGCACTGATAAATACAATAAGGAAAAACTCGATTTTGACATGGATTCAAACTTGAAAGCCTTTTACACGGAACATGGTTACATGCAGGTCCAGGTTGGGGAGCCCCTGGTCCGGATTTTCCAAGGATCTCGCGGTATGATACCGTTGATTCGCAAAACCCCCGAGCAGTTTTACATTGAAATACCGGTCGAGGCCGGGGATCAATACCGGCTCGGCAAAATTGAAATTCAGAACTGCGTGATTTTCCCTGACTGTCAGACCTTGGCCAATTCCTTCGGCATGAAAAAAGGGGACATTGTCAATTACAAGAGGATTAAGGACACTCTCGAAACCATAAAGAAGTTATACACAGCTACCGGCTACATTAACTGGTCCTACATTCCAGAACGGAATTTTGACGCCAAAAACAAGACAATGGATTTGATTCTGAACTTCCAGCCGGACAAGCGGTTCTATGTAAGACGCATCGAGTTCGAGGGAAATACCAAGACGAAAGACAAGGTCATCCGCCGCGAGTTTCTGCTGCAGGAAGGACAGGTTTTCAACAGCTATCTCATGGATAACTCGATTTTGCGTTTGAATCAGCTCGGATTTTTTGAAAAGATCGAGGACAAAGACTACGACGTGAAGCCTGACGACAAGACCGGCCTTGTGGACGTGTCGATTAAAGTGAAGGAAAAAAGCCAGCGATCTATAGGTTTTACGGGAGGAGTCAGCGGGATATCCGGCAGTTTTCTTGGAGTGAACTACTCGGACAACAATTTCCTCGGCACGGGTGATAATCTGGGAATCAACATCACCGGCGGCACGCGCGAAACCAATTTTACGGTCTCGCTCACCGAGCCTTATTTTCTGGATTCGCCTTGGAGCATGGGCATTTCGCTCTTCGACACACGTTTCCGGTACGATACCTACAGTGCCTTCGGCGTGACGACCACTTCGGGCAACCCGACGGAACTGTTTACCCAGAAGACAAAAGGCGCAACCATCAGCACCAGGCGCCATTTGGGACATACATTGTGGACGTTCGGCGGCAGCTACACGTATCAGGACATTGGCATCAGCGATGTCACACCAGGGTTTGAAGCTTACGCGTACGGTCAGTTTGCAGGATTCGCGCCCGTAACGAATTCTTCTTCAGCCTTGAATGGATTGATTCGCAGTGAAATCTCACCCTCGCTGAGTTACAACTCCACGAACAATTATTTTAATCCGACTAAAGGCTCGAGCCTGAATCTGTCGACTGGAGTTTCCGGTGGAATCCTGGGCGGCGATTTCAAAATGGTCCGGCCTAGTGTTGAATATCGTCACTTCTTCCCGGATAAGTGGCTGACTCATGGTCGTAATGTATTCGGAATCCGTTTAATCGGACAATATATCCAATCCTACGGAAACTCGAGTGCGCCCTTCTTTGATCGATTCTTTGTCGGTGGAGAAGATACCATCCGCGGTTTTGATATCCGATCCATCAGTCCCCTCGCCATCAGCTCTTCACCGCTGTATGATTCCCAGGGCCATGTGATAATTAATCTGAAGACCGGACTGCCTGCAACAAGTAGTTCCATCATTCCCGTGGGCGGGGACACTATGGGCATCCTGAATTTTGAATATCGCATCCCGATTGCCGGCCCGTTGTCGCTGGCCGCGTTTTATGATGCAGGATTAAATCGCGTCTCCAGGGAGTCGTCTCTCGGAAATTTCGGTGCCGTCAAGGTGCAGGTGGTCGACTCTACAAACGATGTGGTGCGTGGCTCGACCGGGTTGGAGATCCAGTTCATCCTCCCGGTTGTAAGTGCACCTTTCCGGCTGATTTTTGCCTATAACCCGCAAGTTCTCGATACGTCCGTGATGGTAGGATCCAGCCTGATGCATATAAAAGAACCTCGCCACGACATCAAGTTCACTGTCGGACGCAGTTTCTGATTCCTCTTTGTACCTGAAGGGAACTGTAGTAGATTTCGTACTTTTAAACGATACCCGAAAAGCTTCCGGGTGATTCGAACAATTCGGCTGGAAGAGCCCGGGCCGAATTTCAAAGGAGAACAGAGTCAATGAGTCGACTAATTTTGAGCATTCTTTTCGCCACCCTCTGGATACCGCAGCTCGGAATGGCCCAGACCTCGCAAACGCCGGCTACTCAGACGCCCGCCGTAGTTGGCCCGGCAAAAATTGGATGGATGAATCTCGACAAGGCGTTTATGACCTGCGACGAAGGAAAGGCCATCGTTGCGGACATCCAAAGATACATGAAGGACAAGCAGGATGAATTGGACAGATTGCAGTCGGAGTCGCAAAGGCTAAAGAGTCAGCTGGATGTCCAGGGTTCAAAGTTGACGGATGAGGCACAGGCGGAGCTGCAGGCACAGGTCGAGTCGAAAGAAACGGCCGTACAGCGTTTCCAGCAGGATATTCAGAAGGAGCTAGACAGCAAGAAGCTCAAAATGCAGCAGTACCTGGCAAAAAGAATGCAGCCGATCATCGAAAAGATGGCCAAAGAGAAAGGCATCAGCGCAGTCTTGGTTTACGATCCCCGGCGCGATGCCTGGGTGGACCCGTCGATGGACGTGACAGACGACATTGTAAAAGCCTATAATCAAGCCTATCCGCCAGCCGCAGCCAAAGCCCCTGCAGCTCCGGCGACCTCCACACCTCCAGCACCAAAGAAACCTTAGTCAAACGGGAATGGATGATCTCAGGTCTGCAGGCTCGATCTCTTCGGAAATAGAGCCGGATTCTGCAGACCTGAGAACGGGCAATGTCCTTTGAAAAGACGATGGAAAGCAGATTCTCCGCTCGAAAGATCAATGAAATTCTTAAGGTTCTCCCCCAGCGATATCCGTTTCTTCTAGTCGATCGTATTCTCGAGACGGACGGTCTGACCTATATGGTGGGGCTGAAGAATGTCACGATCAACGAGCCATTTTTCCAAGGTCATTTTCCCGATCATCCCGTCATGCCCGGCGTCCTGCTGGTTGAATCAATTGCCCAGGTCGGAGTCATACTTTTGCTCGGCGGCGATCAAAGCAGGAATTCCAAGCTGGTATATTTTTCGGGAATCGACAAATGCCGCTTCCGTCAGCCTGTGATTCCCGGGGACCAACTCAGGATTGAAGTGAGGGTTTTAAAGCAGCGCAACCGCTATTTCAAAATGATGGGGCAAGCTCTGGTCGATGGAAACGTGGCGGTTGAAGCGGAGCTTTCGTGTTCGCTCGTCGATCGACCCTGATACTGTATTGACGATTTACGATTGACGATTGACGATTAAGAAACCGAGTTAGTGCTTTTCAATCGTCAATCGTAAATCGTAAATCGTAAATTCAACAAATGTCCATACACCCTACGGCCGTTATTGACAGTTCGTGTGAAGTTTCCCCGGAAGCCAAAATCGGCCCCTACTGTGTCGTCGGACCGAATGTGACGATTGGGGCGGGAACCATTCTGGATTCGCATGTTTGCATTCATGGCTGGACCGGCATCGGGGAAAGGTGCCGCTTTTATAGTCACAGTTCGGTCGGAACCGATCCGCAAGACCTCAAATACAAGGGGGAACCGACCTATCTCAAAATCGGCAATGATAATGTATTCCGGGAGTTTGTGAGCCTGAACCGCGGAACGCGGGGAGGTCATGGAATTACCGTTATTGGAAACAATAATTTTTTGATGGCCTACAGTCACATCGCCCATGACTGCATCGTGGGAGACAACGTCATCATGGCAAATGCCGCAACGCTCGCCGGACACGTTACGGTCGGAGATCATGCAACCGTTGGAGCATTTTCCGCCGTGCATCAGTTTTGCAGGGTTGGGCCGCATGCGTTCATCGGCGGATTCTCAGTGATCACGCGCGACGCACTCCCCTACATCAAAACCGTCGGAGCACGCAATGAGGCCAAAATTTATGGAATCAATTCCATCGGGTTGCAGCGCAAAGGTTTTTCAGCGCAGTCCATGGCCGAACTGAAGCAGGTTTACAGGATTCTTTTCCGCTCCCAGATGAATACAGGCGACGCACTGGTCAAAGCCAAAGAGAATCAGTGGGCTTCGCCGGAGGTTGCCACTCTGATCGAGTTCATCGAGAGTTCTGAGCGGGGATTTATCCGCTAGCCAAAAACCGTTTACGAGT
>JBEKKY010000153.1:0-8036 GCA_050010475.1 Acidobacteriota bacterium
CACGAAAACTATTTTGAAGTCATCTTCCAATTAGCCAAAAACAACGATCAGCCATCCGCCGTCAACTTTAACAGAATTCGCTGATGGCTAATGGCTGATGGCTAATATCTGACGCTGATAACTTAACGGCCCGCAGAGGGCTGTTCAGCCGGCTTCTGCCTCTTTGCTTCTATATGCTGCTTCAGCTTGCCCCACTCCGGATAAAAGATCTCCTGGGGCATCAGCTTGAGATCGGCAGCAATCCGGGGCTTGAACTCCATGTGAGCGAGAATATCCTTCTCCAGGTCGATGCCCGGCGCAATTTCGATCAGAGTGAGCTCTCCATCAATCAGTTTGAAAACGGCCCGTTCAGTGACATAGAGGATAGGCTTATTGCTTTTCGCCGCGTATTTTCCGCTGAAGGTGATCTGCTCGACGCGATCGATGAATTTGAGTTGATTGCCTTCCTGCAGGATCTTGACTTTTCCATCCTCCGCCGTCACTTTGAGGCTGCCGGTCGTGAATGTGCCGCAGTAGACGACCTTTTTTGAAGCGGTTGTAATATTGATAAATCCGCCGCATCCGATCGGTCTGCCTTTGAACTTGCTCACGTTCACGTTGCCGTTCTTGTCGATCTCCCCCATTCCAAGGAAGGCCTGATCGATGCCGCCGCCGTCGTACCAGTCGAACATGTTCGGATGACAGACGAATGCTTCGGCGTTATAGCTCATGCCGAAATTAGGCCAGCCGGCAGGGACACCGCCCACGCCGCCAACCTCAGTTGTGAGCGTCAGCATGTCCGTCACCCCTTCGTGCGCCGCAACAGTCGCGAGCCTGTCGGGGATCCCGATTCCCAGATTGACGACGGAGTTTTCCGTAAGCTCCATGGAGGCGCGTCGCAGGATGAATAAGCGTTCGTCGAATGGAAGTTTCGGGAGCGCTCCGAGGGGCATGACGATATCCCCGCTGAATGCAGGCTGATAATAAATCCCTTCGCTCTGCATGTGCCATTCTTGAGGATTCTTGGCTACGACGATATAGTCGACCAGGACGCCCGGCACCTGGATTGTTTTGGCATGGAGCGTGCCGGCTTTCGCCAGATATTCGACCTGGGCGATGACAATGCCGCCGCAGTTCTTGGCAGCCTGGGCTACCTGGAGAGCTTCAAGATTAGCGCCCTCTCTCTCCATGGAAATATTCCCCCGCTCGTCTGCCTTTGTTCCACGGATCAGGCCGACATGAATGGGAAACGTTTTATACCAGATGTATTCCTCGCCATTGAAAGTAACGACTTCATTCAGGTCTGGCGCTTCGCGGGTCAAGGCATTCAGTTTGCCCCCCTCAATCCGGGGATCGACAAAGGTCCCGAGCCCGACTTTTGAAAAAATCCCGAGGCGTTTTGCGGCAATTTCCCGCAGGAGCTGTACAACCACACCCTGGGGGAAACAATAAATAAGCATTTTATTGTTCTTTATCAGCTCTCCTATGTTAGGAGATCCGTGCATATGAGCACCGATATAGCGTGTGACCAAGCCCTCAATCCCGAGCGTGTGAGGTCCCTTGTCTTTGTGGTTGCCCCCGGCAGATCCCAAAACCAGGGTGAGCCCTTTTGGATGTCCTGTTTCCTGGTATCGCTTGGCGATCGCCCGCGCAACCTCTTCGGACCAGCCGGCCAGACCTATTATGGGGGCAGCGAGGTTGACATCATCCGGTATTAGAGCTGCGGCCTGTTCGACACTAATAACTTTTGCGCCGCCGGCTTTTGAGGAGTCGGCCATTTCTGTTTCTATCATCGAGCTTCTCCCTTGCCTCTAAATTGGTATTAAACTTTTCTTGGGCCGTCATTCCAACAGGTGGCCTCTCCGGCATCCGGGATTGCCATTGTTCTGACCCTTTGTATGCTTCAGCCATACAAGCGGAAAATCTCCTGATAATCTGCAGAAACTCAGGAAGGACCATCCGATCTGTCTACTTTGGAAGCAAATCTTGTGCGGCATCATTGCCGCCTGAAATTCCAAAATAGATGCGCTGAGTTTCGGAGCATTGCGGCCGGAGATCAATAAATACTGCCACATTAATTCTGCACGAGCCTGGACGCCGGGATTCATCCGTTAGATCCCTCGCCCCGTACCTTTGTATCACATTTTATTCCAGCGTCGGAGCCAATTTTACTGAAAGGAAACAGGGCATAGATTTAAGACAGGAAGGATACTCCCTGCTTCCCTCATCGTTCTGCTACGGCGGCTCAGAGATTGGGCCGGCTCAGCGCTTGCGCGATTCGGGTGAGGCATGTGAGCTTCAGAATGTGGTTTCCTTTCGCAGGTCGGGGTTCGCTTTTTTCGCCCGGTTTACATAGTAATCCCAGGCGCGCTCCTGCCCGCGTACAAGGAGGGGAATCATGAGTTTTGACTGTGCCGCGGTCATATACGCGGGCTCCCCCGCCTGCTCGGAACCCAGCTGGACCACAATGTTATCCCGGAGGGTAACGGCCGCATGCACAGCAGCTGCAACGCTATCCCCCACGACAACGCATCCATGGGCCGTCATCAATAGCCCCCGTTTCAGCCCAAGCATCCGGGCAACTCGATCTCCCTCCGCTTGCGTGGTCACAAGAAAGCCCGTGGCCTCCGGGGATGTGAAATCATACTCGTTGTAGACCGGGACCCCTTCGAAAAAGATGGCCGCCTGATGAATCACAGGACGGAACTGCACCGCGGAATTGGCCATGATGCAGGCAGCGAGAGGATGTGCATGTACGACAGAATTGACATCCGGACGAACCTTGAAGATAGCGCTGTGAATGATCCGTTCCGAGTAAGCGGTCAGACTCCCCTTTGTCAGTACCGTACCGTCGTGGGCCACTTCAAGTATGTCGTCCTTTGTGACCAGATCCGGAGCAAGAGCCCTTGAGATGAAGAAGGTGTCGGGGTTCGCTGGATTTCTTACGCTCACATGACCCAGGTAGTCACATAGGCCTTCATTAGACAATATCCGGTTTGCCATAACCACCTGCTCGATGGCACGCTGTTGTGTCAAATCCACGATTCCTCCTTGCGGGCGGTGCAAACGTCAGGGGTTGTTATTTCGCCGAATTTGCTCTTCCCAGAGCAACGTTGAGGTTTTGCCTCGCTGGGACGTAATCCGGGTTAATGCGCAGCGCTTCTTTGAATTGGCGTATGGCATCATTCAGCCTGCCTTGTTTCGCATAGACCAAGCCCAGATTGGAGAGAGCGTCAACATTGTCCGGTTTGATGCGCAACCCTTCCAGAAACTGCACCTCCGCTTCGTCAAGCTTTCCCTGTTCAACCAGTGCATGCCCGAGATTGTTGCGCGCTCCTACGTCATCGGGCTTGATGTTCACCGCCGCGACAAAGTGCCCGACGGCCTCATCCATCCGGCCTTCTTCCGCCAGCGTGACACCCAGCGTGTTGTGGGTAGCGAAACTGCGCGGATTGATCCGAAGCGCCTGCTCGAAATGAAGTACAGCCTCTTCAGCCTTGCCCTGCTTAAGCAAAATGTCCCCGAGATTGCAATGGGCGTCGAAATCATCCGGGTTCAGGCGCAGTGCTTCAAGGTAAAAAGGGACCGCTTCTTGCGATCGCCCCTCCTTTTCGAGAGCCGTCTCAAGATTGTCGAGAGCTCTGAGATGCGAGGGATACACTCGCAGCGCTTTTTGATAATAAAGGATGGCCTCCTTCGTCCTATTCTCCTGAGCCAATAAAAATCCAAAATTGCTGTACGCACTGGAAAGGTTATGAATGATGGCTTTTTCGGCCGGGGTTTGAACTCGAAGCGCCGTGGAGTTCTGTGCATCAATATCCCGGAGCGCCGCGACATCAAGCGCATGTTCAAAAAGCGGAATGGATTCTCTCCAGTATGCCGTTTGAGCCCTGGCAACCATCATCATAACCAGCAAGACAAGCGCAGCGGCTGTTGAAAGGATTTCTACTCTGCGCGGCACGTGCTGCATCAACTCAGGAATTCCCCAGGCGACCATGATGAATATACCGATATATGGAATGTAGGTATATCGATCCGCCATTGACTGCAATCCCACCTGCACAAAGCCAATCACAGGAACCAGGGAGACCAGATACCAGAACCAGCCTGCGGCCATGTACGGCATACGCCATAGCGACTTGAGCGACAAGGCGGTAACACTCCCCAGGAAGAGCAGCGATAAAATGAATCCGGGCCACATAATTCTAAAAGGGTGGGGGTACAGGCATGTCAGATTGTAGGGTGCCATCATTTTCCAGATATAAGCACCGTAGGAAGTGATCCCATTTGTCAGCCTTGACGCAAAAGGCAAAGTTTCCAGAGGCTCCAATGCTCCGCCCTTTTTCTGCGCTATGAATGTCACAATGCTGGAACCGGCGGATAAGAGGAACAGCGGCGCCTTTTCCAGAAGGAGGGATTGAAAGCTGCAGGTTTCAACCCGGAATCCGGATTGGCTGGGGGGTTGGAGATTCCTGTCGGCCGTTCCTGTCATCCTGCCCCGTTTCTCCTCTCCCCAACGGCCGATTTTCATGCGCCTCAATGGCCAGAAGTCGAGGAGCAGCAGGACAAAGGGAAGTGTCACCAGCATCGGCTTCGCCAGCAGCCCGAGGACGAAAGCAATAATAACGAGCGCGTAGCGGGCAAAACTGCGCTGCCTCACATACCATAAATAGCACCACAACGTCAGGAACCAGAAAAGTGCGCTTAAAACGTCCTTTCTTTCCGAGATCCAGGCGACCGACTCCACGTGCATCGGATGGAGGGCAAAAAGCGCCGCGACAAAGAAACTTTTCCATCCCGATGCGGTCATGGCGCGCAGAACTCCAAAAAGCAGCAGAGTGTTGACAATGTGGAGAAGCAGATTGGTTAAATGTTGCGGCCCGGGATTCATGCCGAATAACTGGACATCCGCCATGTGCGACATCCACGTCAATGGATGCCAATTGCTCGCGTAGCCGGTCAGGGAAAAGGACCGGACAATCCCTTTCGCCGTGAGGCCGGCTTGCACGTCGGGATTCGAGGTGACATAGACATTGTCGTCGTAACAAACAAACGGAAAATGTCTCACCTGCCAATAGGGGATAAGCGTGAGGATGCAGAGCAGAAAGCAAGCGGCAAATCCCGCGTGCTTGGTGATAAAATTAAACTCCTTTATTTGCATTCAATGAATAGTGCGCCTCAGCCCGTACCCGTAGCAATGCCGGTCAGATTCATGTTTCATCGTGGGCTGTTTCTCATGAGTCCCCTCAACGATCCATCCTTCCTCCGCCAAATCTGCAAGAGCCAAACGCCGGCTCGTCCACTTACGATCGGGAATCTTCGCATTGGCAGTTTCCAAATGCCAGCATCCTCCATGGAAATTGAGCCACGCATACTGATGCATTACTTCCTCCCAGCCGCGGCATGACAATGCCGCTGAGCAGCGCTCCCGCGTCGGGCCGCTTCGGAGAGCGCTCTACAAAAGTCTAGGCTTTGCCCAGAGCTTTCAGCACCTTGTCCGGCGTGACCGGAGGTGCGATCCACTTTCCTATGGCATTGGCAACGGCGCAAGCAGGAAGGAGAGGAGCAGCCATGCAGTGGCTGATGCCTGTTGCACCATAACAGGCGTTCCCCGATCGAGTCTCAACGGCGTAAGTTTCGATCGGTCCAAAATCCACGATTGTGGGTTTTTTATATTCCCACATGTTGGTGCTGAGTTTTACACCGGTTGCCTTGTCGTAAACCCACTCCTCCGACAATCCTCCTCCCTGGCTGAAAAACATCGCCTGATGCAACTGGCCTTCAAACGAAGTCATCCTCAGCACCTTGCCCGGATCGCAGACGACTACAAATTTGGTCACCTCCACTCCGCCGGTCTCGGGATCCACGGCCACTTCACAGAAGCTCGCGTTCATTACATCCAGAACTTTTCCTAACTTAGACCATGTTGTCTCCGGCGGCCTCCCAAAGTATGTCGCGGTGATATCCAAATCATGATCGCTGAATCCTTCGTCCGCGATAAATCGCCCGAACGGGACGGCTTTGCTGGGATCCGACTTCAGATAAACCATCGTGTCCCTGGTATCCAGATCCTCAGGTTTAGTTTTGATCTTTATCCCGCTTTTATCACCAAAGGTTAGAGCGGCCAGCTCCAGGAGGGTTTTTCTGCAGGCCACGGCCGCCTCTTTCATCACCCAAGCGGATGCTGACGTGCCGTCGCTTCCTCCTCCAACAGGAGTGAAAATAGCCTTGTTATCATAGAGGAGAATCACATCCTCAACTTTTGCGCCCATCTCTTCGGCGACAACCAGGGCACAGGCGTCTGCAGCGTAGACGCCGATCCATGGACCCTTGAGCGGCACATACACTTTATTGTCCGCTTGAATTGTCACTGTCGCGGTATACGGTTGTTTGGCGTGCCGGGGGGACTGGGCGTACCGGAAGCTTAAGCCATGCAGCCTGCCGTCCGGAAGCTTTTGGGTTCCGGCCGGGTGCCACTTCCAATTCATGGCCTTTTTACCCTTTTCCAAGCATAGCCTTAAACTAGGAGGGATTCCGTTTGGATCATCCACCGGTCCATGGACATTTTTGAGCGCGACATCTGTCGGATCCATGCCAAGCTTTTCTGCTACGATCTGCTCTGCTATGGTCATAGAGTCCCAGTTATACGGCGAAGTCTGGCTGCCCGTAACTTTGCCTGAACTTGTATATGCCCCCTTAGATTCGTACTTTAGATTGAGACACCGGGTGGTATTGAATGGACTGGACGTGCCTTCATATCCTCCCATTGCGAAAGCACGTGCATTTTTCCCGGGAGCTCCCTGGTCCCCGATCTGGGTCTCATAGACTCCAATAATCGTTCCATCCTTTCTGAATCCGATTTTTGTGTGCATGTATCGCTGCGGATTCGCAGTATAGAAATCATTCTGTCGGAGGTTTACGCACCGGACGGGCTTTCCAGTCCTCTTGGCTAGCAAAGGCGTTACAAGCTGGGAGCGGCGGATCGTCCAGTCGCAGTATTTGCCTCCTTGGAATGCAGTGCCGCGATAAAGCTTATCGAAGGTGAGTCCATACATGGGAAGCAATTGAAATGAGCCCCAGGTTGGACAGACGCCCTCAATGTAGAGCGTTGGACCTTCGTCTTTCAGCGGCTCCTGAGCCCACCACGCGAGGCTCCCGTTTGGATTCGGCACGTGAGACGCTGTCAGCGATTGAGCCCAGTCGAATTCGACAATATGGTCCGCATCTCTGAAAGCGGTCTCAACATCCCCCGTGGTGAAAGGTTTTGATGTCGCGTTCTTCGGGTCAACGCGGACGAACGGCGCGTCGGGTTTTAAAGCATCCCGGGGATCCACCACGGTCGGGAACACTTCCCAATCCACTTTGATCAGTTTCAGCGCCTCATCGCAAATCTCCGGGGTTACGGCGACAACAACTGCACCTATTTCTTCGTTTTCCGTATCCGATTCGTCGACGAGCAGCGGTTCCCGGGTTCCCTTCATTGCCTTTATCTCCGGATCTTCCCAGGTAACAATCTCCACCACGCCCTCAAGAGCTTTCGCCTTGCTGATATCCATGCTCTTTATTCTCGCGCGGCCATAGGGATTTCTGAGGAATTTGGCGTGAAGCATGTCCGGCACGACATAATCGCTGCCGAACTTGGCTCTGCCCGTAGCTATGGTATACGAAAGTCTGCCGGGCACATTCGCACGGCCGACAGCCTTGAATTCTGTTCTCTGTCCGTTGCTCCCATCAATATCTGCCATATTGTTTCCTCACGATAAGATTGTTGCCGCTAGTTATGAGAGGGGATTGTACTACTGAATGCCGGATTTCGGATGAAAATGCGGTTGAAATATTCTTATGACCTGCCGCATCACACCGGAGTCGAAGCCCGCCCCCTGGAAACAGCTTGAACGGCATAGTCGCTGCAGGCAGTCGGTTGTAGGCCTATCTTGCCTCTCCAATCGATTTAATTTCGCCGGCCTCATACCACTTTCCCGCCTGCCTTACGATGAACAACGCATACTCCCAATTGTCGCTGGCCTCCTGGGGAGAAGCCGTTCCCGAGAGCATGT
>JBEKKY010000154.1:0-7988 GCA_050010475.1 Acidobacteriota bacterium
CAGCGTGACGCCGGCCAGCCACATAGCAAGCGAAGGATGATCCCCGCCCGCGCAAATGAAGTGAATGTTTTGGGGATCCGTCATCAAGGGAATTCGCGCCGGGAGCTTCGACATGTCGACCTTCGCGGCGGTGGCGGCTCTTTGGATATCTGTCCGGTCCTTGATTTCCTCCGGGGTAACGAACAATAGTTCCGCCAAATGAGTCCTGATTTTCTCCTTGGTCCAGCCGATGCGCGCCATGTTCCCGCAGATCATCGAATTGTAGAACATAATTCCCGGCATGCCCGGCGAAGCGCTGTGGTTTGAAGTCCAAACGCTCTTCATGACATTCGCCGCCCGGAAAAAGCTCTCCTGCATCTCCGTCTCGAAACTGGGTTCGTCTCCCGACCCACGGTGAACAAAGGGCCGGAGACCGCCAAGGAAGGTGATGAAGAAGGTGGCGGAATTCGTCCCGCGGGCGCGCTTGTATTTATCTTCAGCGAATGCCGTCCAGCCTTTGGGAAGGCTGGCTTCGTTTTCGGCAAAACAGAGGCCGGTGAAACGCATCTCCCCATATTCGGCGATGCTCCCCTGACCGGCGACATGCCCGCCGACATTCATGAGAACCAGGGAAATACAGCGGCCAATTGCTCCGCCTGCGGGATGATTCGGATTTGGGCCGAAGAGGCTGAAGCGCGAGTTCAGACGGATCTGTTTCGCGATGGGGCCGTTGACACAGATTCCCTGATAGGCTCCGCCGGAGCTGGTCATCAGTGTGTTCTGTCGCTCGATGATAGTCTTGCAGACGGCCTCGGCGACAGGCAGGTATTCGGGCCGACCGCCGGCCATCGCCATGCAGGTTGCAAGCACTTCATAGGTAAGGATGCCCTCTTTGGGCGCCACTTTGCCCAAGCCGCCTCCCACAGTCTCGCTTCTGCCGTGATCTGTTCCGCCCAGAATCCAGTCCACGCGGCTTTTCGTCGGCGGAAAGATCGCGAGGCCGTCGGCCCAGTTGTTTCGCAGGAAAAGATCATTGGCCTTGGCAAACGCATCTTCATAATTGCTGCCGCCGACTTCCACCGGCGCCTTGTTGAATACACCCGTTTTTTTGCTCTTGGGCTGCCATTTGGTCAGCGCGTCGACGATCTCGCTGTATTTCTCTTTGATGGGACTTAAATCGCTGTCGACCAAAAACAGCGGGTAATCAAAAACAACCCACGGCGCTTCCGGCGGAAGCCCCTGCCCCATAATCGCCTGGCGGGTCGCCGCCATCAGTTCTCTGCGCTGAATGATCACTGTCGGGATCCCGAGCTTCTCCAGCTTTGCAGCGGCGCCGCCGCTGGCTGCAGAGCAGGACCCTCAGCCGGCATTCCCGATGATGACGGCATCCGGTTTCCTCGCGGCCACCATCCGGATGACCCGGTCCTCGCTGACCTGAAGCCCCATCGGGAATTCCTGCATCGGGATGAATTTGACTGTCGGGAATTGTTCTTTCAGCAATTTCTCAATGTACGGCATCGTGCGATGCGGCTGCCACTTGGTCGGATCGACGGCCAGTTCGGCGATGACCTTGCCGTTCAAGTCGGGCAATCGAGCGGCGAATAGATGAGTGATTTCCTGCGCGCCTGTCGGATCCAATAATGTCAGCTTTACCGGCTCTTTCGATCCCGCCAAAGGCGCCATCGATGCGACGGTCGCGCCTCCGATTGCGGAGCCGGTTCCCTTGAGGAAATCCCTTCTGGAACGCTTCATATTTCTACCTTCGAGTCCTTGAGACTTAGAGTCTTTGAGTTAAGCTCGAAGACTCAAAGCCTCAAAGACTCCAATTTACAAAATCAAATCTTCCCAAGTGCCTTCAGCACGCGGTCTGGAGTCGTCGGATAATCCAGCACCCACTTGCCGGTTGCATTATGAATCGCAGAGACGGTAATTCCCGACATGCTGGCGCCGATATTCTCGCCGATTCCATAAGATCCGTATGCGGCGTATCCCAAATGGCTCTCATTAATGAGGCACTGTACGTCCGGATAATCGTTCATGGTTCCGATGTGGTACCCGATCAGATCGTAATTGAGAGCGACTCCGGTGCGAGGGCAGAAGACGTGCTCTTCGGTGCCGCTTCTCCCCAGACCCATGATCGCGCCCCCATACTGCTGCGCGTATGCTCCCTCGGGATTGAAGAGATGGCCGACATCGTTAACGCAGACAATATTGGTTACATCAACCATCCCCGTTTCGGCATCCACCTCAACTTCGATAAAGTGCGCCTGCCTTGCCATCGCATATAACTCCGGATCCGGCTTACCCTCAACCGTTAATCCGTAAAGTGTTCCTGCAGGCGGATGGGAGATCGGAGGATCGAGCGCCCAAAATGCATCGGCCACTTCCCTCACCGTTTTTCTGTTATTCGGATTGGCCTTCTCAAAGACCATGCTGTCTTTGATATCCAGATCCTCGGGCTTTAGATTGGGGAAAAGAGCGACTCGTGCGGGACTTGTATACAGGCCCGGTTTGGGCCGCACAGCGTATTCCAGAATTTTCTGTTTCAGTTCCCTGGCCGCGAGTATCAGCTGAGTGGTGATGTAGTTGGTTCCAAAGGAACCGCCAGGCTGCCAAAAATGAAAGTTGGTGTTGTCGGAACGCCGCTCTTGAATGACCGTATCTTCATACTTGAGTCCCATCTCGGAAGCGACGGCAAGGCGCGCGCCGGATTCCGTATCGATTCCCATATCGGAGCGCACCGCAATGATGGCGGCCTTGCCGTTGCGCAGCGTCACGCAGCCGAATGAAATTCCCGGAATGGGTGCATGCCAATGCCACTCATTCACGTGGATGAAACCCAGGCCGTGCATTTTTCCGTTGGGAAGCTTCCTGGCCCCCGGTGGATGCCATTTCTGATCCCACCCGATCGCCTTTTTCCCCTTATCGATTACTTCTTTGAGACTCCACCTCTGGGGAAAGCCATTTTCCTTCTGGTAGCGCGTGACCCAATCCCAGTCATGCCCGTTGCAGCCGTCGTTTTTCAGGGCAACTTCAGTCGGATCCAGTCCCATTTCCGCAGCCACGTGATCGAACATCACGTTGTGAGGGACGCAGGTGTGTGTGCCGTGCCGGAAGCACATGGAGTGGCCTTTGTTGATCAACGCCCATTCCTGAGTACCGAGGATATTGGGAATTTTGGTGCTGACATGCGTCTTCTCCATGGCGGGATTTCTTATCCCCAGCATGTGCCAATGCAGCGCCGTGATGGAGCCGTCCTTCTTGGCGCCCACCTTGCAGCGGTACGTCCCGGCATCATCGCCTCCACAGTAATACCCGCTCTCGTCCCAGAGAAGCTTCACGGGTTTTCCGCCCACTCTCTTCGCCAGTATGGCGGCCAGCCGGATAAAGGCGTACGAGTAGGAAAGCCATGAAAAACCGCCGTACCACGAGCCCTGGTAGGGCAACGTGACTGTAATCTTGGTCCAGTCGGCCACCGGGGGCCGGCGCTTTTCCCGGACGGTGTTGTCCGTGGTCAGCATGGTGAGAGGAAGATCCTGGTGATGGACCCACAGGTCGAGGAAATCCCCTCGCCATTGGGCAACGCACACGATGGGCTCGACGCCCGCGGGCGTATTCCGGGCTCTGGTGATCGTGTACTCCATTACTTTGTCGGCCTCAGCAAATCCCTTCTCCACATCGCCGAATGTTGCACGGTCGGTTAGAACCGTATTCGGCTCTTTGGCCTTCGGGTTCATGAGCTTCACTTCAGGCATGACCTTGGGGGCATCCGGTTTTAACGCTTCCTCCATGTCGAGGATAAAGGGGCGCTCTTCCCATTCTATTTTCAAGAGCCGGAGCGCGCGGTCGCATATTTCTTCACTGTCGGCCACCACGACAACACCCATGGGATGTTGGAAAAATTCGGAGGTTCGGGGCAGAGTCAAAAGGTTGTAATTGCGCGAAACCTCGAAACCGGGCGCGGTTTCGTTGTCGAATTCTATGTCGGGATCATCGTATTTAAGTATGTCCCTCACGCCGACAAGAGCTTCCGCTTTGCTCGCATCGATGCTCTTGATCCTTGCATGCGCATAGGGCGAAAGAAGAATTTTGGCGCAGAGCATTCCGGGCAAAGTGACATCTCGCGTGAACACCGCCTCGCCGCTGACTCTTTCGAATGCATCCTGGCGGTTGATGGTACGGCTCATGGCCGCGCTGTTTTCAGGAACTTTCCAGGTCCATGGTCTATATTCCACCGTCTCACGCCTCCATTTATAATTCTGTGGCTTCCATCAGATTTTTGTTGGTCAGAATTGTACATCGGGAATCCGCCGGCTGATCGGAAATTTTCATGCAAACTGTTTTGCAGAGTTCTTCGAATTCGGCGTATGAATCGCACAGCGACTTTAAGGGCCTGTGACAAAATAAGTGATGCACTTCGGCGCGAGCGCCGGGCGGGCAGATGCAAGGCGGCGCGACGCAGGCGATGCGATGACATCGTCGAGGAGCGCCAACACAGCAGATGCCCGCCCGCCGCCGCGCCCCTTCGGGCTGCGGCCCGCAGGCCTGCAGCGAAGTGCGTCACTTATTTTGTCACAGGCCCTAACAGGGGACGCCACCCTATTTTGTCTCTTGCCGTCGGCTCCGACAGGCAATTGGTTTAGGCAAAACAGGGTGGCGTCCCCATTTTACCCGCGATCAAATCACAACGCCGAAGATGCGACGGCAAGCGGATCATCCCTATTCGGTTTCCCGAAATCTCCCTGCATACGAGCCAGATACGTGTAGACAACGGGAGTGAGATACAGGGTCACGAGCTGCGAGAATAACAGCCCGCCTACAACCACAAGTCCGAGCGGCTGCCGCGCTTCGCCGCCCGCGCCATATCCGATCGCAATCGGCACGGCGCCCAGCAGGGCCGACATAGTGGTCATCATGATCGGCCGGAAACGGATGAGGCAGCCTTGGTAGATGGCTTTCATGGGGGGCAGGCCCTGTTTTCTTTCCGCTTCCAGCGCAAAATCGATCTGCATGATTGCATTCTTCTCGACGATTCCTATCAACATGATCAATCCGACAAATGCATAAATATTCAGATCGAGATGGAACAGAAAGAGCGTGACCAGCGCTCCAAAGCCGGCCGAAGGCAGACCCGAGAGGATTGTCAGCGGATGGATGTAGCTTTCATACAGAATTCCCAGAACGATATAGACCACCATGATTGCGACAATCAGCAGGACCCAGAGGTTTCCCAAGGAACTTTGAAACGCCTTAGCCGCGCCTTGAAAGGTTGTCTTGATCGTAGGCGGGAGGCTCCGGGCGGAGATATTCTGAATTTGCGTTACCACGTCTCCGAGAGACGCTCCGGGCTGCAGGCCGAAGGAAATGGTGATGGCCGGGAGCTGGCCGTAGTGGTTGATCGTCTGCGGACCCGATTCCTTGATCACCTTTGCAACCGTATCCATCGGGATCAGCTGTCCGGAAACAGGAGATTTAAAATACAACAGCGACAACGCCCTCGGATCCTGCTGGTACCGGGGCTCAAGTTCGAGCAGGACTTTATATTCATTCGCGGCGGCGTAAATCGTCGAGACCCATCGCGGCCCGTACGCATCATAAAGAGCGTTCTCGATCTGGTCGGCGCTGACCTGCAATGCTGCGGCCTTGTCCCGGTCGATCACCAGATTCACCTGCGGATTATCCACGGCCAAATTGCTCGTAACGTCGATGGTCCCGGGTATCTGGGCTATCGCGCCCTCGAGTTTTCGCACCGACTCATACAGGAGCGGCTCGTCGGGTGACTGCAGAGTGTACTGATAGTAACTTTTCGTGACCAGACCGCCAATCCGGATTGTGGGCGGGTTCTGAAGATAAACTTTCATCCCCGGGAACGATTCCATTTTCGGGCGCAGCTCATCGATGACTCCGTTCACCAGGAGCCTGCGTTGGGAACGCGGCTTCAAATGGACGACCAGCTGTCCGAAGTTCGGTCCGCCCAGCGTCGAGGCGGCCGTACCACCCACACTTGAAACCAGAGACTCGACATTCGGATCCTGAGCGATTACGTCCGCAACCTGTTTCTGGTAGCCGACCATCTCGTAATAGGAAGTCCCCTGCGCGGCTTCCGTGGTCACCGCAAGTTGGTCCGTGTCCTGATCGGGAATAAAACCCTTGGGTATTTTGATGAACAGGTATGCAGTAGCGGCAAGGACTAGCAGCGAGAAGACCAGTGTTGCAAATCGATGGCGAAGCACTACCTGGAGACTCCGGTCGTAGGCGTGCAGCATGCCGTCAAAAAACTTCTCGGTGATCCTGTAAAACCAGGATCTGCGCTGCTCGTGCGCGGTACGCAGGAATCGGCTGCAGAGCATCGGGGTGAGAGTCACGGAAACCACTCCGGAGATCAGGATCGCGACGCAAATAGTGACTGCGAATTCCTTGAACAGGCGTCCCAGCACTCCGCCCAGAAACAGCACGGGAATGAAAACGGCGGCCAGCGAGAGAGTCATGGAAACGATCGTGAACCCGATTTCCCTGGATCCTTCCAGCGCAGCGTGGAGCGCGCTCTCGCCCATCTCCATGTGCCGGAAGATGTTTTCGAGCATAACGATCGCATCATCGACAACGAAACCGACGGAAAGAATGAGAGCCATCATGGACAGGTTATCCAAGCTGTAATCGAGCAGGTACATGACGGAAAAAGTGCCGACGATCGAGAACGGCAATGCCAGGCTTGGAATTGTGGTGGCGGAAAAATTCCTCAGAAACAGGAAGATCACGAGCACAACGAGGCACAACGTCAGCAACATTGTGAATTGAACGTCGTGGTAAGACTCGCGGATCGTGTCGGAGCGGTCGTAGAGAATGTCCATGTTAACCGACGGCGGCAATTCCGCCTTGAACAGCGGCAGGAGATGCTTCACGCCATTGGTGACCTCGACCGTGTTGGTTCCCGGTTGGCGCTGAATTCCCAGAACAATTGAGCGTTGACTGATATTGGATTTGTAGTACCACGATGCCGTTTTGTCATCTTCAACGCTGTCGATAATGCGGCCCAGCTCCTGCAGGTGAACCGGCGAACCCTTTCGATAGGCGACCACCAGGGGCCGATAAGCGGCCGCATCGAAAAGCTGTCCGCTGGCCATGAGAGTAAACGCCCTTTGTGGGCCCACGATGGCGCCCGTGGGCTGGTTGACGTTCCAGCTCCTGAGCGCCGATTCGACTTCGTTAATTCCGATCTGCCGGGCAGCGAGCGCGTGAGGATCCATCTGTGCATGGACGGCATACTTCTGCGCCCCGAGCACCTGGACCTGGGCTACACCGCTGATCTGGGAGATGCGTTGCGCGACCCTGGTTTCCGCGTATTCATCCAGGGTGTAGAGCGGAAGGGTGGGCGAGGTGAGCGCAATATACAGAATCGGCTGGTCCGCCGGATTGACCTTGGTGAAAGTTGGAGGTGTGGGCATTCCCTGAGGCAAGAGGCGTCCCGCCTGAGTGATCGCCGCCTGTACATCGACTGCCGCTCCATCCAAATTCCGGCTCAAATCAAATTCGAGAGTGACCTGGGTCGATCCGAGCGAATTCGTGGAGGTCATCGAGCTGAGTCCCGCAATCATGGAAAACTGGTTTTCCAGCGGGGTGGCAACGGCAGCAGCCATCGTGTCCGGATTGGCGCCGGGGAGCTGGGCGGTCACGAGGAGCGTCGGCAAATCAACGTTCGGGAGGTCGCTGACTGCCAGGGACCGGTAGGCCACTGCTCCGAATAGCGCAATGGCGGCCATGAACAGGCTTGTGGCAATGGGTCGCTCAATAAAACCTTGGGATATATTCATTGCGTAACTACCTCGTCAATACCGATGCCGGAGCAGGAAGGGTCTGCGCATGAATAACATGTGCATTTTGCTGCTGGCCCCCAGGCCCGCTGGCAAGGCGCGAGCAACGAGCATACCGGGCTGTATGCAAGGAGCGAGCAACGCAGCCAGCGGGCCTGCGGGCCGCAGCCCGAAGGGGCGCGGCGGCGGGCGGGCATC
>JBEKKY010000155.1:0-7982 GCA_050010475.1 Acidobacteriota bacterium
AGCCTGGCAGAAGCTCTGATGAATGCTCCGAACGGCGGCGCTGTGGGCGTCTGGGCCTCTTCCGGACTTACGGATTCGGATGTGCAACACCCCATGAATAAGGAGTTGCTTAATCAGCTGTTCAATTCCAGCCAGACCATAGGCGAAGCCGTGGTGAAGGCCAAGGCCTCCGAAAGCGATCCCGATGTGCGCAAAACCTGGATCCTCTTCGGCGATCCTACCTTGAAAATCGTACGCTAAGTACTGCGTTTCGTAATTGTAGCACTAAGTACTTAATTTCATAATTATGGCGACGTATTGTGTCGCCCTTTCAGGGCTGAACCTTAATTCCATCCTGAAACCCAGGGTTCCGGAGCCCGCTGAGCGTGCTCCTCCACCCTGGGCTTTGCTGCACCGCGCTTTCAGCGCTTTGGGAATACGGCTTAGCTTGACGCGCATGCCTGAAGGGGCGACACAAAGTGACGAACCATGTGAAGTGAAATACATCACCGTATTTATGAAATCCTGTACTAAGCAACTTCCAGTGTGCTTGCAGCAGGTCCGATTTTCGCGCCGAAAAGCAAGGATTGATAGTAGCTGCCGGACTTCAGCAACGACTCGTGGGTGCCGACCGTGATCGTTCGGCTTTCATCAAAAAGCAGGATGCGATCGCATTCCCGAATTGTGGCCAGCCGGTGCGTCACAATAAAAAGCGTTTTATGAAGCATGAAGGGGGGAAGAGCCTGAAATATAGAGCTTTCATTATGGCAATCCAAAGCCGAGGTCGGCTCATCCAAAATTATGATATCGGGATCTTGCACAAGAGCCCGTGCAATCGACAGTCTTTGTTTCTGCCCTTCGGAAAGAGCAATTCCTTTTTCGCCTATTTGAGTTTCAAAACCTTGCGGAAGCGCCGCGATAAAGTCATAGATTCCGGCCGCTCGAGTGGCGCCGGCGAGATCCTCTGCCGTTGCCGCCGGATTTCCATACATGAGATTCTCCCTGACGGTCCCACTGAGCAGGAGAGTACTTTGGGCAACATAGCCGATCCTTCGGCGCAAGGAACGGACCTCGCACTGACTCGCAGCCCTGCCGTCAAAATATATCTCCCCGGCCGTAGGCCGGTAGAATTGTAAAATCAGGCTTAAAAGAGTTGTTTTCCCAATGCCGCTCGGCCCAATGATTGCGCAGTGTTGTCCCGGACTTATCCGGAAAGTGAGATCTTCAATGACCGATTCGCGCCCGCCGTAGGCAAAAGAAACGTTTTTAAACTCCACCTCACCGCATAGTTTGGATATGGTCTCTCCCTTTCCGCTGTTCTCTTCGGGCACGAGTTCCAACATGGATGAGATGCGCTCCAGGGCGGCTCGGGCATTTTGAATCTGAAGGTTCGCCGTCGCCAGGAATTGAGCGGGGCCAAAGATGTAGCCGAGATAGACCTGAAATGCAACCAGAGTCCCTAAAGTCCAATGCCCCCTTACCACCCAGTAGGCTCCCATTGCGATCACGACCGCTCGAGCGGCACCGGGAATGACATCGATAGCAAAACCGGCCACCGAGTTGATCGTAGTCTGTTCCAGCGAAAGATGCAGAACCGACTTCAGCCGGGAGCTCAAGCGCTGATGAGTTCTCGCTTCCGAGGAAAAAGCCTTAATCAGTGATATCGACGAAAGAGATTCCTGAAGCTGCGTGGCAACAAGCGCCTGCTGCTCCATGCTCCGAAGGCTGAGTACTCTGAGCTTTTCAGCAAAATAGGCGACCAGCAGTACAACCGCAGGAAACAGAATTAACAGGCATGACGCAAGTTTCCAATCGAGGTATAAAAGAAAAACAATTCCGCCCGCCAGACGCAGAACGTTCGCTATCGTCTGAACAATCGTATCTGAGAACACCCATTGCAATTCCTGAGTATCACTGGAGAGGCGGGACATTAAATATCCTGTTTCCTGTGCGTCGAAAAAGGATTTGGGCAGAGACAGGCAATGTCCGAACAGTTCTTGCTGGATATCCAGAATCACGGCTTGTTCAAAACGTGCCAGGTAAAATTGCTGGAAAAGACTGAGGAGCTTTTGGGACAACGCGATCCCAATAAGAAGAAGGAGTGCTACGCCCAGATAGTTTAACTGATGCCCAACCAATACCTTGTCGACAAGGAACCTGCTGATGAGAGGCTGGGGAAAGGACAGCAGCGATGCAAGCAGGATAAGAACAAAGCCGACCAAACCTTTGCGCCAATGCCGAACCGCGACACGGCGAAAGTATTTCACGGATGTTCGAAGCCCGTTCCGGGGCGATCGACCTGGGATTCGATCCTCGATCGATTTCGCCGAGAGCCCGCTTCTTAGATAGCTGAGCCAACTGGGGTCATTCTTCATAACAATATGCGGAGCACTGCATTTCTATTGCCGGGAATCTTTGCTTTATGAGTTTGAGCCGCTTGGAACCAATGACCTTGCCAATTCATTCTCCTGCCGATACCGATCCCTACCCATTGCCATCGGCAGATTCGCCGCTGATGTGTAGCTATTTTTGGCAAAAGTAGTACATCTTAAGCCCTTTAGGGCTTAAAGTCGGCCGGCCGTTGAAAATCCCTTTCAGGTAGCCCAACAATTTCAACACCTCTATCGAGCTGTTTTCTGGTAGACTTACTGGTTTCATATTTTCGAAAGACCTTTGGCGGGCAATCACATATGACTTTCATGCAAAAGCTGGTCGATTTTTTCTCGAAAAAATCGACGGTTTCAAAAGGCGGCGGCGACCAGGCCATCAGTAAACAGAAAGCCGGCGGCAAGTTGACCGCCCGCGAGCGGATCGCCGCGCTGCTCGATCCAGGCTCCTTCCACGAGTACGATATGTTTGTCGAGCACAACTGCAAGGATTTCGGCATGCACGAAAAGGAGCTTGCCGCCGATGGCGTTATTACCGGCTCCGGAACAATCGGCGGCCGCCTGGTCTGCATTTATGCGCAGGATTTCACAGTGGCCGGCGGCTCGCTCGGTTTGATGCATGCGCGCAAAATCACCAAAATTATGGATCACGCGATGAAAATGGGCATCCCGGTGATCGGCATCAACGATTCCGGAGGAGCGCGCATTCAGGAAGGGGTAAACTCGCTGGCCGGCTACGGCGAAATTTTCTACCGCAATACATTGGCTTCCGGCATTATCCCCCAACTCTCGGTCATTCTTGGACCGTGCGCCGGCGGCGCCGTTTATTCCCCTGCTCTGACGGACTTCGTCTTCGTAGTCGACCAGATATCCAAGATGTTCATCACGGGACCCGAAGTCGTGAAAACGGTGCTGGGCGAAGAAATCTCGATGGAAGAACTGGGCGGCGCCCGGGTACAGACGGAGATCGCCGGTAATGCGCACTTTTTTGCCAGGAGCGAACCGGAATGTTTCGATCAGATCCGCAGGCTCATCAGCTTCCTGCCCGACAGCAACCGGCAACGGCCCCCCGTGGTTGACAAGAAGGCGCCCACCGAAGAATACAAAATAGAGAACCTGATTCCCAAAGATTCCAAGGTTCCTTTCGACATGCGCGACATTGTGCGCGCGCTGGTCGACGGCTCGGAATTTTTCGAGATTCAGGAACGATTCGCACCAAACGCCATTATCGGTTTCAGCCGCATCAACGGCGAGGTCGTCGGGGTTGTTGGCAACCAGGCGCTGGTACTGGCCGGTGTGCTGGATATCGACGCCTCCGACAAGATCGCCCGCTTTGTCCGCTTTTGTGATTCCTTTAACATTCCGCTTCTGACCCTGGTCGATATTCCAGGCTACCTGCCGGGCTCTGATCAGGAGCATGGCGGCGTAATCCGTCACGGCGCGAAGGTGCTTTATGCCTACAGCGAGGCGACGGTTCCGAAGGTTACGCTGATTTTGCGCAAAGCGTATGGTGGCGGTTATATTGCCATGTGCTCACACCATCTGCGCGCCGACTTTGTTTTCGCCTGGCCTACGGCAGAAATTGCCGTTATGGGACCCGAAGGCGCGGCCAACATTATTTTCCGAAACGAAATCATGTCGGCAAAGAAACCGGAAGAAATGCGTAAAATCAAAGTGAAGGAATATACCGACAAATTTGCCAACCCATATATCGCGGCTTCCAACGGCTACGTCGATGCGATCATTACGCCCGAAGAAACCCGCTCTTATATTGCGCATGCCTTGAATGTTACGCGCAACAAGGAAGAAATTCGCCCGGCCAGAAAGCACGGCATCCCGCCGGTTTAATAAAGGAGATTCCTGTGAACAAGGAGAGCCAATTCAGCGAGATTGTACTTGAGAACGGCACTTTTGAAACGCGGGTGACCAGGAAATTTGCTCTGCGGAAACCGTATGTAAAACAGGATCCCGGCGTTGTAAAGGCAGCCATTCCGGGGGTTGTAGCTGAAATCATCGCCAATGTCGGGAAGGCCGTCAAGCAGGGCGATACCATGTTGATTCTGGAAGCCATGAAAATGCTCAACCGTATCATGGCGCCGCTGCATGGAACCGTTAAGGCGATTCACGTTTCCGCAGGCGAGAAGGTGGCCAAAGGCCAAGTCCTGATGGAGATCGAATCCGACGATCTGATTTTGAAAGAAAGCCGCCCGATTATGGGAAGGTCGCATCTCTAGGAGCGACCGATGGCTTCTTTGTTTATTAGACTTTGAATAGGCTGCATTGGAGAAGCTCCCCGATGCCGCTGCCAATATTCCCACATTGGCCGAATTAGGGCAGCGTCCCCAATTCAGCAGCGCAGATGAGTAAAGCACAGTGAGTTGGACATTAATTACAAAATTGCTGGGCGGCAGGTCGCCCGTGGTGGTTTTTGCTGTTGGCCTGGTCCTCGCAGGACTGGTTGGTGCACTCGATTATTTCGCCGGTATTGAGTTGTCCCTTTCGATTTTTTTCCTAATGCCGGTCGGTTTGGTCGCGTGGTATGCACCGCGATGGGCTGGTTTTTCGCTGTGCGGAATTTCTGCCCTTATATGGTTGGCCGCTGACTTCGCCGCCGGCATGCCATACAGCCAATGGCACATGTCTATGGTGAATGCCGCGCTCCGGTTCGGCTTCTTCCTTGCAGTTGCCCACCTGCTGGATCTGCTAAGGACTCGCCTGAGGCAAGAAGAAATTCTAGCAAGAACCGACAGCCTTACACAGGTTCTGAATGGACGCGCATTTACAGAACTATCCGAAAGGCTTCTGCGACTTGCTGAACGCCATCAGCATCCGGTAGCCTTGGCCTATATCGATATCGATAACTTCAAGGCTGTGAACGACACTCAAGGCCACTCTTCCGGCGACCGGGTCCTGCAGACAGTGGCGAACTTAATTTCCGGGTGTGTCCGTTCCACGGATATCGTCGGCCGCATGGGCGGCGATGAGTTCGCCGTGCTTATGCCGGAAACCGGCCAAGCCGGCGCCAAGACCGCGTTTTCAAAGATTCAGGAAGAGCTGGAACGCGTCGCGGCGGATCATAACTGGCCTATCGGTTTCAGCATCGGAGTCGCACTGTTCCCAAATGCTCCTCCCAACCTTGACGAAGCGCTCAAGATTGCAGACAGCTTGATGTACCGCGTCAAACAAACCGGCAAGAACGATGTTCTCTGCCAGGAACAAGCCGTTGCGGCAGGATATACAGGACAGAACTTCCTTCCAGAAAACCCGCCGCTGAGATAAACCAAATCCTTTTGGCTTAAACTCAGGGACCCTTCTTGTCCTCCACTGGGACATCAATCGGTATCTCCGGAATGCTGCATATGATCAGAAATGTCAGCAGCATCGTTACCGCGCCGATGATAAAAACAAGGTGCAGTCCCGCTTCCATAGAGAGACGGATGGCCGAAACCGTTTGATCCAGAATCGCTTGTCCATTCGAACTTGTTTTGTTCAGCGTCGCTTTGAGAGAATCCATGGCCGCCTTCGACAGAAGCACGCTGGGATTGCCCAGAGAGGTCATGGTAGCCTGGTTTGTCAACCGGGACAATTCAAAGGGCAGTGAAACTTTCAGCGTGGCATTGTACTGCATGTTCATGGCAGAACCGAGAATTGCAGGCGCGATGGCTTGTCCTATCATAACGCTGAAAAACAGCGCACCCATCGCTATGCCCAACAGCCTTTTGGGAACTGCGTATTGAGCGACCAGGGTGTTCAAAGTGGGAATGGCACCCATACTGATGCCTGCCAGGGTGATGGCCAGGAATCCACAAAAGATCGGGGTTGCGGCATTAAAGAAAATCAACGCGACCATTATTGCCAGGGTAAACCCATAACCCAGAATAAACATCCATTTGTAACGCCTGGTGCGGGCAAGAATGAAGCCTGTGGGAACACCGATAAAATTCATCAGCACGGTGCCCGGGGTAATGATCTTTCCATACAAAGTTGCACTGGCGCCTTGAACGCCCTGCATCAGAAGGGGATAATAAACCATCAGCCCCGCCATTCCGAAAGCGGATAATAAACACGCCGACGCGATCGTAACAAATGACCGGTTCCGGAGCACCTGGAGATCCAGCAAAGGCTCCTGGGCGCCGGATTCTGCTTTCACAAATAGCGCCCAAAAAACCACGGAGACGGCCAGCAATCCGATGACCTGCATGGAAGCCCAGGGGTACATCGTTCCAGCGAGGGAAAACGCCAGTATCATGCTCGACGAAGCAACTGCAGCCAATAAGCCCCCACGGCCATCGATTCTCGGCGCCGCATGCTGAGTCCTTCCGGATAAGCCGAACAGCACCATCACAAAACATGCAGCCAGCAGCAGCGCTCCGCACCAGAAGATGTAACGCCAGCTAAGACTCTCCACAAACCATCCACCCAGGGTAGGTCCGATGAAGGCGAAGCTTCCGGCCGGTATGTTGAGAAGGCCGACCCATCTGCTGCGCTGGACAGGTTCGAACATATCCCCCAGCGCCGAGAAACAAAGCGGCGCCAGTCCTCCCTGCCCTATGCAAAGAACGGTACGGGCGATGATGAGCATTACAAACGTCGAACTGAGAGCGCACCAGATTGCGCCCAGCAGGCAGACTGCAAGCGACAGAAGCAACAAAGCACGCCGTCCGTACAGGTCTGACAGTTTGCCAACCATGAGCATCGAGAAAGCAAGACCCAGGTTGGGAATCGAAACGCCCCAGGAATATAAATGCACGGCATCCAAGTCGGCGGCTATTTTGGGCAGGGAGGAGAGTAGGATCTGGTAAAAATAGGTATAGACAAGGTACGTCAGGAAAATCGTGACCAGCCCCGCCCCGATTTGCCTTTGGGCGCCGGGCGTAACAGACATTTGCTGCTGCGCTATTTCCATTCTTTAAGTTCTCCTATGTCAGGTCCCCACTGCAAGTTCCTTGCAAGAAAAATGAGCCAAAGCTACAGGGAATGCCTTCACCCAAGGTTGAGCGAGCGGAAAGGACATCCACCGGACGTTAAAATCGCGGCTTCATTTATCTGCAAACAAAATTTGCAGCATCGTCCGCGCAGCCCGTGCCTTTATATCGGGCAACCTGCGGAGACGGACAAAACGGCCGCAATATCAGTTTTGCGTTAGGCAGACAGCTTGCCAAACACCGCAAATTAGCCGCCGAGATGCCGGCGCTCCCGGCCATCGAATGAGAATAATCTATCATCACTTAGCCCATTAATGTCCACGAATTGAATGGTGTAGAAAATATTTTGCAATTCCGATATATTGCATTCCTGCTGGCAAATCACTTTCCACGCAAAATCACTTGAGGAGGACGCATGATCCGGGCAATCCTCATTTTTATGCTTCTCTGCAGCACCCTGTTTGTCCGGGCGGAAACAGCCAATTTGACTTCCGCGGGAGCAGGATGCACCCGGGCGAGCCTGGAGGCAACGGTGGACAAGTATCTTGATGCCCTCAAGAAAGGGAATCCATCGCTGATGCCCCTGGCCCCGAAAGCAAAATATATCGAAAACAGAAAGGAAATTGCATTTGGCAAGAGCATCTGGCAAACGGCTTTGGATATTAATTTCCATCGCAGCCTGCTTGACGTC
>JBEKKY010000156.1:0-7969 GCA_050010475.1 Acidobacteriota bacterium
AAGATTTCTATAATCGCGCCAAGAAAATGCCGGGAACCCGGTTTATCAGGAAGAGGATATCTTCAATAAAGGAGAACAAACGGAACAAAAACCTCATTGTTACTTATGTATCTGATGACCATAGCATCCAAGAAGAAGAATTTGACATGGCCGTTCTATCCGTCGGAATGAGCCCTGCAAAAGGTAACAGAGCATTATCCGACATCATTGGTTTGGAACTTAATAAGCATGGCTTTTGTCAGACAGACTCATTTTCACCAAGCGAAATAGCCAATCGACCGGGGATTTTTCCTGCTGCAGCGTTTACCGGCCCGATGGACATTCCTGATTCCATCAGTTCAGCAAGTGGAGCAGGGGCAATGGCCGCGCAACTTCTGTTCAGCCAGCGGAGCACGTTAACGCAGATAAAAACGTATCCGGAAGAAAGATCCGTTCAAGGCGAGGAACCAAGGATTGGAGTGTTCGTTTGTCACTGCGGGACGAATATCGCCGGAGTTGCCGATATTTCTTCGTTAGTGGCATACACTTCAACGTTAAAGAATGTCGTCCATTGTGATGACCAGGTTATTTCCTGCGCTTCCGATTCTCTTCGGAAGATAACCGCGGCAATTAAGGAGAAGAAGTTGAATCGCGTGGTGGCCGCTGCCTGCTCTCCCCGGGACCACGAAACGCCATTTCGCGAATCACTTCGTGAAGCGGGGCTCAATCCTTATCTTCTGGACATGGCTAATATCAGAGAGCACTGCACCTGGGTTCATTCTCGGGAGAAGGCTGAAGCCACCCAAAAAGCAAAAGAAATCATAGCCATGTCGGTGGCCAGAGCACGCAACCTATCGCCCGTGACAAATCTCACACTGCCTGCAAACAAGAAAGGACTTGTTCTTGGGGGAGGTTTGGCTGGGATGAGAACAGCTTTATCTTTGGCCCGGCAAGGATTTGAGGTTTATCTGGTAGAGAAAGATCAAGAGCTGGGGGGAAACCTGATAGGCCTTCAACATACGCTGGAAGGAATGGAGGTTCAGCACTTCTTAAGAAAGCTGATAGCTGAAGTAGAAAGCGCGCAAAACATTGAGATTTTCAGGGGCTACGAGTTGAAATCCTTTGATGGATACGTAGGGAATTTTAAAAGCACGCTGGTAAAGGTCGGCTCTCAGAATGCAGCGCCGGTAGAGTTGGAACACGGCATAATCATCATTGCCACCGGAGGCAAATTACTGAAGCCCGCTGAATACAGCTATGGAGAAAGTAAGAAGATTGTTACCCAGCGAGAGCTTGAAAGCATGATTGCTTCCGACACTTTACCCAAAGGCCTGAAGCAGGTGAGCATGATTCAGTGTGTGGGAGCAAGGAATGAGGAACGGCCTTACTGTGGCCGCATCTGCTGCGGGGTGGCTCTTAAAAATGCACTGAAGCTTAAGGAACTAAATAGGAATGTGGATGTAACCATTTTTTATCGGGATATTCGGGCTTACGGATTTAGAGAAGACTTTTATCTTCAGGCGCGTGAGAAGGGAGTTTTATTCGTCCAGTATGAACCGGAGAGAAAACCGGAGGTTAACCTTAGAGGAGAGGACCTTTCGTTGACTTTTTATGATTCGATTCTTGCGATGGAGGGAGAGATAAATCCGGACTTGCTGGTTTTAAGCACCCCCGTCATTACAGAAGGGAACCAGGAATTATCTCAATTGTTGAGAGTTCCTCTTACCGGGGACGGATTTTTTATGGAAGCACATATGAAATTAAGACCCCTCGATTTGGCTACCGACGGCATTTTTCTATGCGGAATGGCTCATTATCCGAAGTACATTCCAGAAACGATCAATCAGGCGAACGGGGCGGCTTTGCGCGCGGCTACGGTTCTCTCCCAGGATTCCATCATAGCCAGTGGGTCCATTTGTGAGGTAGATGAGGACAAGTGCATAGCGTGCGGAGCCTGCATTTCGGCATGCAACTACGGCGCTATCGAGTTTTATGAAACACCACAGGGTAGAAAAGCTAGAGTTACTCCCGCCCTGTGTAAGGGAGACGGCCTCTGTAATTCCAAATGTCCGACGTGTGCTATTTCTCTAAAGCACTTTATAGACGATGGGATCATCGCCCAGATTGATGCGGCTTGTTACCGACCTGATAAAGGTTTCGACGCTTAGAAAATGAGCCTGACGGTCAAATAGAGCAACTGATTGAACTAAAGGAACAAAATGGAGAAGTTGAAAGTGGCGGGGTCTCCGACGATCGAGAAAATGGGTTTTCGTGATTACGAATTTTCACGAAAGATAACGGCAGAAGTCAAAAACCTTGCTCGTTGTTATCAATGTTCTATGTGCAGTGGTGGTTGTCCGGTGGCCTATGCCATGGATTACTTCCCTAATCAAATCATTCATTCGGTTCGGCTGGGACTAAGAGAGAAGGTCCTGCAAAGCACATCCATCTGGATCTGTGCTTCTTGTGAGACCTGTGCCACGCGCTGTCCTAATGAAATCGAGATTGTTGGCTTGATGGATGCGCTGCGGCGCGAATCTCTCAAGGAAGCTGTTAGGGGCCCGCTTAGCAAAATATCCAAATTCCACAAGGTGTTCGTAGAACAAATCAGAAAAAAGGGAAGAATAGATGAAGGAAGCCTATTGCTTAGCTACGAGCTGAGAACAGGCGACTTCCTTTCGTTCATGAAAAATCGTGATGAGCTCAAGCTAGGTCTGGAAATGTTTCGCAAAGGGAAGCTCAAACTTCCATCAAGAAAACGATACGCCCGAAAAGCTGTCGATGAGATCTTTAAGCAGGTTATTTCCCATGATTGAACAGAGGATGATTGAATGAAATTCGCATATTATCCCGGGTGTACAGCAACATCAACATCCATTGAATACGACGAATCGGTTCGGGAAACATCACAATACTTGGGTGTTGATTTAGAAGAGATTCCCGACTGGACTTGTTGCGGCGCTACTTCCGGCCATATTATCAACAGAGAACTGGCGCTAGCCCTGCCCAGCAGAAATCTGGCGCTAGCTAACAGGATGTCCCTAGCCATAGTTTCTCCTTGTCCTGCCTGCTCGCTGCGCCACAAGATTGCCGAACATGAACTCAATAAAGACCCCGAACTTAAAGCCAAGATAGAGAAAGACATCGGCATCAATCTGGAACTGACGCAGAAGACAAAGCATTTCCTCGAGGTCTTATTTCGGGATGTGGGGATTGCTGCGATTAAGGAAAAGGTTCAAAAACCGCTAAAAAGCCTCAAAGTTGTTACATACTATGGATGTTATTTAGTTCGCCCCCCCGAAATTACGGGCTTTGATGATCCGGAGAATCCAACAATAATGGATAAAATAGTGGAAGCTCTGGGTGCAGAAGTTATTGACTGGTCTTACAAAGTAAATTGTTGCGGGGGTGGGTTATCAATTGTCGCTCCTGAAGTGGTCAAGAAATTGACGGGTAAGATTGTTATGGCCGCCTTTGAGGTGGGCGCTGATGCTATTGTTACCGCCTGCGGTATTTGTCAGGCCAATCTGGATATGCGTCAGCCAAAAAACAGCGGATCCCATTCCATGCCCATATTCTATTTTAGCGAACTGTCTGCGTTGGCATTTGGAAGTCCAAATGTGAAGGAATGGCTGGCAAAACACCTTGTAGATCCATCAGAATTGTTGGACCGACTGAAATTGCTATAGGATTCGTGGTTTCACTGAATTGAGTAACACGATTGAGTGAAGATGCCGCGAGTTAAGCTTTCGGAACAGGAGGTCTAAGAATTCCCGACATCTATTCAAGTCAGGCCAAAGGATGTCAACTATGGCGGACATGTCGGCAATGACAATCTTATCTCTCTCGGCCCCTGTCTGCCTGAAAATCTGATCGTGCTGGCAATCACCTTTCAAGCTGGTGCAATCAAGGTTGAAGGCGGATCCTGCCATTTGCTGCTCATGCTGTTTGATAAGAGGTCGGACTAAATTCAAAGTTACCAGGAGTGAGTTATGAAAAAACTGACCAGCCTCAGCGAGGCGGTTGCTTCCATTCCGTCCGGGTCTCACATAGCGCTTTCAGGTTTTGCGATCGCACGGTGCACGATGGCGTTTACCCACGAAGTCATCCGCCAGGGAATCAAAGGATTGACCATATCGCAGTGCCTGGGCGGGATGGACACGGATATGCTCGTGGGCGCAGGGGTTGTCGATCACCTGATTTACGGAGGAGGATCTCTTGATCGTTTCGGGAGGCTTGCCTTCGTGAATGCCGGGATTGAAAACGGCTCGCTCAAAGCCGAATTGTACAGCAGTCTTTCGGTCACATTCCGCTTCTTGGCCGGTTCGCTGGGCTTACCTTTCATTCCCATCCGGTCGCTGGTCGGGTCCGATGTATTGCCCCAGCTCGAGGAGCGGGCAGGATCGGACGTTGCATTTGTCAACGATCCCTTTTCCGGTGACCGGTGGCTTAGTCTTAAGCCGCTCGTTCCTGATGTGGCTATCGTGCAGGTCCAGACGGCCGACGAGGATGGAAACTGCTTCATCCTCGGTCCGAAATGGGACAATGCCGAGATGGCGAGAGCAGCCAAACGCACGATTGTCATAGCCGAGCACATGGTGCCGGGCGATGTCATCCGCCGGCTGCCGGAATTAACCGCAATTCCAGGTCTGCTGGTTTCACATGTGGTGGATCTGCCTTTCGCGGCGCACCCGACATGCATGTACCGTGAATATGATTACGATGCCGACGAGATCAAGAAATACGTTGAAGCCCAGAAAGCTCCACAGAAGTTCCGGGATTATCTCGACAAATATGTGTATGGCGTGAAGGACCACTGGGAATATCTCAACCTGGTCGGGGGCCTGCGCCGGCTCAGGACTCTCCGGGCTGACCCGATCCTGGGATATTGAGGAGAAGACGATATGGATTTTACTCCGTCCGAATTAATGGCTGTCTCAGGCGCCCGAGAGCTGGAGGACAGGCAAGTCGTGGCAGTGGGACTTGGGCTCCCGGTGGTGGCGTCGTTCTTGGCGAAGCGGACACATGCCCCCAATATGACCATCCTTTTTGAAATCGGCGTTATCGACCCGGACCCGATCCATACGGGCGTCGGATTGGCCGATCCGCGGGTTTGGTACCGGGCGACGGTTTTGAGCAGCTTTATAGATATCCTGGGAACGGTTCTGCATCGCGGCCGTGTGGATGTTGGATTCCTTGGCGGACTTGAGGTCGACCAGTACGGCAATCTGAATGCGACGCTCGTCGGCGACCCGAAGGGAAAGTTCCGTCATATAAACGGAGGCGGCGGCGCAAACGATATCGCCTCTTCCGCACAAAAAACGATCTACATCATGCGGCAAGAGGAGCGCAAGTTCCGCGAAACGATTTCATTCATCACGAGCCCCGGGTATATCAAAGGCGGCGACAGCCGGAAAAAGGCGGGACTGCCCGGGGGGCCCAGCCGGGTGATCACGAACAAGGCAATTTTCGGATTCGATCCGGAAACGAAAAAAATGGCGCTGATATCAATCCATCCAGGGAACACGATCGAGGATGTTCTGGCAACAATGGGCTTCCGCCCGCTTATTCCAAAACAGGTTCCATTCACGGAATCGCCCACAGCCGAGCAACTTCGGCTGATCCGGGAAGTGATCGATCCGGAGCGAATGTACTTGGGAGGTGAAGAGAAATAAGTATTTCGTACGTTATAACAAATGAGTGCAATCAATGCGGCGCCTGCGTTGCGGCTGTGAATCCGGTACATCCGGGGACGTTCCCCTATTTCGTCGGATCGGCAGCAATTCAAGTAAGAACGAAAACAACGAAATAGGGTGGCGTCCCCATTTGTCTGATTGACTCCTGCGCGACCGTTCGCATAGGATGAAGCCATCGGGAGGTATTGCCATCATGCAGAAGATCGAGTTGATTGGTTCCTATTGGACGCTGGCTGGCAACGTGCATCCTCATTCTGAAGCTGAATACAGCCCATTCGATTTCGAAGACAGGGTCGTGGCTGCCGCAAAAGCCGGTTTCGCGGGTATCGGGCTGAAGGAAGTCGATCTCGAGCACACATTGCAGAACAGAAGCCTCAAAGAGATGAAGCGCATTCTCGACGACAACGGTATGAAACACGTCGAGCTTGAATTCCTGACCGACTGGTTTCTCGAGGGCGAGAGGAAGAAAAAATCGGACCAGACAAAAATGATGCTGCTGAAAGCCGCCGAAGCGCTCGGAGCCAGACACGTAAAGGTCGGCGATTTTGACATGAATACCGTCCCGATGCCGCGCTTGATCGAATCATTCTCCAAACTCTGCGCTGATGCCGCGGACCATGGCACGAACATCCTTTTCGAATTGATCGTCGATGCAATGATTCGAACGCTGCCCGAGACACTGGAGATGCTAAAGGGAGCGGATGCGATGAATGGCGGCGTTATGCTTGACCTCTGGCACATCGTAAAACTGGGGATCTCCTATGAAGACGTCGCCGCCATTCCCGCCCGGTTTCTCCTTGGTGCCGAACTCGACGATGGGACGCTCAAGTGCCCGTGGAGCCTGCATGAAGACACAATCAACCACAGGAAATTCTGCGGTGAAGGGGAATTTGACGTGAAGGGCTTCGTGAATTGCCTGCTGAAGGCGGGCTATGCAGGACCGTGGGGCATTGAGATCCTGAGCGAAGATCTGCGAAAGAAATCTCTGAAAGAAGCTGCAACCCACGCATTCAACACGACGATTGCGCAGTTCCCCTAGTTCCTGAAAACACCACGGATTTCAAAGATTCGGAAACAAGTAAAATCCGCAAAATCGGTGGTGTTATTTAGACCGTTAAATCTGAACCTGGCAGCGTTTCGCACCGTCAGCTTCGGTCCTCATAAAAACCAGCACTTTTCTAGTGGATTGGCACCAGGCCTTCACGTCATTTTCGAAGGTAGGACAATCTGTCAGCACTTCAACATCGTTTTACAGGAGCGGACTTGACCCTCTGCATGCAACGGCATTGCCTCAGAAAAAGCTCGACAGAATCTGCCCGCCTCGTCGATAGGTTACAAAAGGGGAGTACGTATGGTTCGGGCATTTCCCATCGACCGTTCAGTCCTGATAAACAGCAACACCCGAATTGACTCCTGGAAATGAGCATGAAAGCAAAACACTATTTGCCGATTTGCCTTCTGTTCTGGGCAGCATTGTTGCCGGGTCGAGGGTCTTTGAATGGCGATTATTTAAACAAGGTAGAGTTAAAGCTTGTCTCGCCCCATGAGGCGTGGGGAAAACCCTGCGCGCGCGGGAAGCTGAAGGTGCTTTTCATTACGTCGCTGGTCGGCGCTCCTCGCGACATCGTCGAGTTGGCACAGCGGTTTGATATGGACTGGGCCGTCTTCACTTTCCTGGGGGTGACATTCCGGGACAAGCCGACCATTGGCGGCGATGACGAGTATTTTGCACTTGTCGAGGGAACTAGCTCGGAAGTAAAGACGAAGGAGTTGTTGGCAAAGCTGGATGAGCGCCCTCAAGTCATCGTGCTGGGCAACATCGATCCGCTGAAGCTTCCGGCAGAGTGCCAATCAAAGCTGTTCCATGCTGTCGTGGAGGGTGCCGGACTCGTCCGAATTTCCTATTCGGCCGGCGCCGCACTCACCGTGCCTCCAATTCTTTTCTATGATCTCGACAAGAAAAGACCTGATGCGCCGGCCAAACCGACGCGGACGCCGAATCTGGTGCCGCAGAGAACGCCACAATCGGTGCTTGTCAGCCTTCCTTATTGTGGGCTCCGCGATTTTGCCCTGCGTGCCGGGGGATACCGGAAATGGACAACCGCGAAGCCGATGCCAATCGAACAGCTATTTGCGAAAAGCATCAGCGCGGGAAAATTTGGAGAAGGACGAACCATAGGATTCTGGTATGAAGAATCCGCTACCGATAGTTATCTCTACAGGTCTAAAGCCGCTCTTGCCCCGGCGGCGCCGGATGACCTGACGACGCCCATCCAGTACGATTACTACCTCCG
>JBEKKY010000157.1:0-7953 GCA_050010475.1 Acidobacteriota bacterium
GGGTCTGTCATCGAGATCGAGAAGCACGGTGATCCGGCGAAAAAGCTGGATCTTCTAATCCTCGGAGACGGCTACACGGCGAGGGAGCGCAGCAAGTTTGAAAAGGACGCGCGGCGTCTTACCAATATCCTATTTAACACGGAGTCGTTTAAATCGAGGCGGACTGACTTCAACGTGTGGGCAATATGCCCGGTGTCGGCGGAGTCCGGCATTTCGCGCCCTTCCTCGGGAATTCATCATCAGTCGGCAATCGGGGCGACTTATGATGTGTTCGGCCTCGAACGGTATATCCTGACGTTTGACAACAAGGCATTCCGGAATATCGCAGCGTGGGCGCCCTACGAACTTGTCGAAATTCTCGTGAATAACAATACCTACGGCGGCGGAGGAATTTTCAACCTATACAGCACGGTCGCCGCGGACAGTCTTTGGGCGCCCTACATTTTTGTCCATGAGTTCGGGCACCATCTGGCGGGGCTGGCCGACGAGTACTACACCTCGGACGTGGCCTACAATCCGCCTGCGGAAAAAATCGAGCCGTGGGAACCGAATGCAACCGCTCTGCTCGATCCCTCAATGCTCAAATGGAAGGACCTGGTGTCTCCCGGCACGCCTGTCCCCACTCCGTGGGATAAAGAAGGCTTCGAGAAGTATTCGCGTGAAGTTCAGAACAAGAGACGGGTGCTCCGAAAAGAAAACCGGCCGGAGACGGAAATAGATGTTCTCTTCAACGAGGAAAAGGCACACGAAGACCAAATGTTCGCAGAAGAGAAATATGCCCGAAAAGTCGGCGCCTTTGAGGGGGCCAACTACCAGGCCAAAGGATATTATCGGCCACAGGCAAACTGCATTATGTTCACGCGAACGGACTTTTTCTGCCGGGTCTGCCAAGAGGCAATCAAGACAATAATTGATCTGTATTCCCGCCCGTAGCGTTCATCGAAGATCAAAAAGACGCCACGGATTTCACGGATGATCGCGGATTTTCAATCATAAAATCCGTGACAATTCGTGGAATCCGTGGCGTTTTGTTTTTAACGGATTCAATTCGCGAAATCTGTTGAATCTCTGGTGAGCCTTGCGACCCAATATTCGCCGTTCGGCTGGAAACCCAGCTTCCGATAGCAGGCCTGGGCTGCAACATTCTCGATTTCCGTGAAGAGGACACATTGACGGGCGCCTGCGGCCCACATGGCCCGAATTAATGACGCGCAGACGGTCCGTGCGTATCCCTTGTTGCGGTGTTCGGTGTGTGTTGCCACGCCGATGATCTGGAAGGCCGATATTCCCATGCCGTTAGTCGAAGCCGTGGAGACGATCTCGCCGTCAATTGACAGGACATAGCAGGACGGATTGATGGCGGCTATTCGAAGCTCCTCGGCTGTAATCGGCGAATCCTGTGGTTTGCCACGCAAGTATCGATGCAGCCGTACCACATCTTTGTGATCCGCAGTCGCCATTGGGCGCGCCAATTCCTCGAAGGGTTGCCTCGGAGGCCGTTCATACATCTGCATGAAAATGCACCGGGGATCGCCTGCGAGTATGTAACCCATGCGGTGCAATTCTTCACAGGCCGGCGCCGCAACGGTTGAGACGCCATTCAAGTACTTGATGGCGGGGTGGTGTTCCGCAATATGCTTTGCAAGGGCTCGCGCCGTCTCCGGCTCGAAAGCGAATGGCACGACAGAGCAGAAAATTCCGTAGTAGCCGGCAACGCCCACCCAGTCTTCCCCCTGTTTCGCAATATAGATATGTGAATCGGGAAAGCTTCTTTTCAGATTTCCCGTGATGAAAAGGCAATACGCTTCATGGGGAGCGAGGAAATCGAAAAGGCGCTTCCGCACGCTTACATCATCGTGATCGATTTTCTCCACCTGTAAACCCATAAAAACATCTTATCCGGCGTAAAGGTGGATACCAAAAAGAAAAACGCCACGGATTCCACGGATTATCACGGATCATCAATAAAAGAAGCCGAGACAATCCGTGGAATCCGTGGCGGTTTGTTTTCTATAATGAAACCATGGCTGAGGAATTTGAAACGGAAGTGGATGAGAACGGGCGCATTATTCTGCCTGCGGCGCTGGCAAGGCAATATGGTTTGAATCCGGGTACAAAAGCCCGCATCGGAACCAACGCCAGTGGACTGTACATGCGCCACCCGCCAACTCATCTGGCCAGGATTTATATCGAGCCGACCAATCGCTGCAATCTGAACTGCGTGACCTGCATGCGCAATTGCTGGAATGAACCGTTGGGCGAAATGCGTTCTTCGACATTCGCTCGAATTGTTGAGAATCTGCGAGTTTTTTCCCCGGCGCCTGACGTTTTCCTGGGGGGGCTGGGCGAACCGCTGGGGCATCCCGCTATTGTGGAAATGGTTCGGGAGTTAAAAGCTCTCGGCTCATTCGTGGAGCTGATTACCAACGGGACGCTTCTCAACAGATCGTTGTCGGAGCGGCTGATCGATGCCGGGCTGGATGCGCTTTGGGTTTCATTAGATGGAGCGACTCCCGAAAGCTACAAGGATGTGAGGCTGGGTGCTGCCTTGCCGGAAGTGCTTGCCAATCTTGCCGATTTTCGGCATGCCCGCTGGACAAGGAATTATCCGCCGAGCCTGGATCTGCTGTTAAAACCTCAGCTCGGGATCGTGTTTGTGGCGATGAAGCGTAATATTGCGGATCTTCCCGCCGTATTCAGTCTGGCGAATCGCTTGGGATCTCTTCATTTTCTGGTGACAAACGTTCTTCCCTATACGCCGGAAATGGAGGAGGAGGTTTTATATTCCCGCGCATTAACGGATTCAATCTATACTTCCGCCCCTCTGCTGCGCACCCTCGACTTTCCAAGGATGGATGTCACTCCGGCAACCCGCGACGCGTTTTATCATGCAATGCGCGGCGATCATGCATTGAGCATTGCCGGAGGCAATCTGGCGGAGAGGAATAATCGCTGTCCGTTTGTCGAAAAGGGAGCACTGGCCATTCGCTGGGATGGCGACGTAAGTCCATGCCTGGCGCTCCTGCACGACCACACATCCTATCTTTATAAATATGAACGTTCTTTAAAGCGCCATGTGGTCGGGAATGTGCTGGAGCAGAATCTCGCGGATATCTGGAATAAGCCGGAATACCTTTCATTCCGCAGGCGAATCCAGGAATTCGATTTCTCTCCCTGCGTTATGTGCGGAGGGTGTGATTACTTCAAATCGAACCAGGAAGACTGTATCGGAAGTCCCATTCCGGCCTGCGGCGGGTGCTTGTGGGCGCAGGGCATCATCCGTTGTCCCTAAGCTTCAAAAAAAAACGCCACAGATTCCACGGATTTCACAGATTTTTCATCCGTGGAATCCGTGAAATCCGTGGCGTTTTTCAGTCTGTTTGGCTACTTGATGAACAGCATCTCTTGATAGGTCGGCAGCGTCCAGAATTCATCCCGTATTTTTGCGGGTTAACGGCGGGCGGTCTGTCAAATCGGGGGGAGCAGGCCCAAAGGGGCGATGGAAACCTTCCATCGCCCCTCCAGAAATAAAACCAGTTTTGAGGCAGTAAAACCTTTAGTTGTCGTAATACATGTGGAACTCGTATGGATGCGGTCGAAGATGCATCTCATCCAATTCCTTCTCGCGCTTCCATGTGACCCACGCCGCAATCAGATCCTCTGTAAATACTTTCCCTTTCAGCAAGAACGCATTGTCGTTCTCCAGCGCAAGAATTGCCTCCTCCAACGACCCTGGTGTTTTGGCTGTAGACTTCAACTCTTCTCGCGTCATCTCGTAGATATCTCTGTCTAGCGGCTTGCCGGGATCTATTTTATTTTGAATCCCGTCCAGCGCAGCCATCAGGATAGCCGAGAAGGTGAGGTAGCCATTGCAGCTTGGATCCGGACAGCGGAATTCAACTCGCTTTGCTTTCGGATTGGCACTGTACATGGGAATCCGGCAGGAAGCCGATCTGTTCCGGGCCGAGTATGCAAGATTGACCGGCGCTTCAAATCCGGGAACAAGTCTACGATATGAATTTGTTGTGGGAGCTGCAAAGGCCAGAATTGCGGGAGCATGCTTTAAAATGCCGCCAATGGCATGGAGGCCTAATTGACTAAAACCGGCATAACCATCTCCGGCAAATAACGGTTTTTTATCTTTCCATAAAGAAAAGTGGGTATGCATTCCGCTTCCGTTATCTTGAAAAACGGGTTTGGCCATGAAGGTGACGGTTTTGTTGTTTCGCTTGGCGACATTTTTACAGATGTATTTGTACCACATAAGCTGGTCGGCCATTTTCAGCAGATTCGTGAACTTCATGTCTATTTCACTCTGGCCGGCCGTGGCAACCTCATGGTGATGGGCTTCCACGACAATGCCTATTTTGCGCATTTCATAGACCATCTCGCCGCGAAGGTCATGATAGGTATCGGTGGGGCTGACCGGAAAGTATCCGCCCTTAAAACTAGGTTTATATCCTAAATTCGGTTCTTCAAACCGGGCCGTATTCCAGGCGCCTTCCTGCGAATCGATCTCGTAATAACCCCGGCTCTGGGTTTGCTCATAGCGAACTTCGTCAAAAATAAAAAACTCCGGTTCCGGTCCGATATAGCAGGTGTCGGCGATCTTCGATTTCTTCAAATATTCTTCCGCCTTTTGCGCAACAAAGCGGGGATCCCGCGAATAGCTCTCTTTCGTCACCGGATCAAAAATATCCGCTATGATGCTGACCGTAGGTTTGGAAAAGAATGGATCCATGCAAAACGTATCCGGATCGGGGATCGCCATCATATCGGACATGTGAATCCCCTGCCACCCTCGGATGGATGAACCGTCGAATCCCAATCCTTCCTGAAAAGTGCCCTCGTCAATCACATCGATCGGGAAGCTACAGTGTTGCCAGCTTCCCAGCATATCCACGAATTTAAGATCCATCATTTCTGCGTTGTTCTTTTTTGCAAATTCGAAGAAATCTTTTGCTGTCGCCATATTTATCCTTTCTATCCTCCCCCGAATAATTTTTGTCCGTACAAGCCTATAGCAATCCAAGATCCAAACCCGGCTTTCTGTAGATTCTTTCTGATAACCTTCCAAAAAACAACGGCTTATGTGAATAAAATATATCTGTCGACTTGCGGGCAAGTTTTACATTTGTGTAATTGCGGAAGCTTTTCGGCAACGAAATTGTGGGAGTCGTTTGAATTAGATAAGCGCGTGGCTCCTTGGTTCCGAACGGCCATACCAATTTCAAATCTCTTGCCCGGCATCAGCAAATGCAATCGAACACCCAAACAGGCAATATTCCTGTTATTTCCTGCTAACCCCACAATCCCAATAGCTTAAGCAACTACTGGGACTCCCTATTGTGCGCGCGGAATTTACAATAATGTAATAGGAGATTTTTGTCTCAACAAAAATGGAGATAAGAATTTGCCACGCCGTGCCACGGGCCCGATGGAATTCCCTGCGGCTCCCCCTTTGCCTTTTGTGGCGTTTTGGAAAAAATTTAGTGCACAACCGGCAGCTCGATAAAACTGGCCTGCGCCCCCGTCTGATAGATACGCTCGGCGGCCTTGTGAAAATCTTCCGGTTTGGCCCAGAAGATATTCTCAACGTAGCTCTGCGGATTACGGTCATAAAGCGGGAACCAGCTCGACTGGATCTGTACCATAATCCGATGACCTGGCAGAAACACGTGCGACGTTGCGGGAAGCGTCCAGCGATAACGTTCGATCTTGCCTGGTGGAATCGGCGATGGGTGAGCCATGTCATCGCGGTATCTTCCGCGCAGAATGTCTGCCGAGACCATCAACTCGTACCCGCTAAGCTCGGGTTGGGACAAATACCGGTCGGGATAAACATCGATCAACTTCACAACAAAATCGGAATCGGTGCCGCTGGTCGACGCAAACAGATTCGCGATCGGCTGGCCGCTGAGTTCCACCGGTTGAGTCAAGATGTCCGATTTATAGCTCAGAACATCGGCCCGGCTGGAGAGGCGGCGCTGATCATTCACCAGCCACTGTCCCCATGTAGATCCTGGAGAATAGACAGGCAGATTCGGGCGTGCACTGTAAAGAACCGGATGTGCCGGATCCGAGATGTACTCTTCGTAGGGGGGCCCGGCCGAAGCCGGAGCGTCAAATCCCAGCCGCAATCCGGGTTTTAAATAAAGCGGCTGCATTTTTTGCGTGCATCCGGATTCACAACTGATCGGCCAGGCATTATATCGATGCCAGGCATTTGTCCCCGTTTCGTACGCCAGCACAGGCGGCGTATCTGCCTTCGGCGCTCCCTCCTTGAGCCTTTCGTTTAAAAACGGGAGCAGGATTGTGCGGCGGAAATAGATGGCCGTACTTCCGTTGAATTGGAGCGGTCCCAGGAAACTGCCGGTTCCATTGGCTCCGCCATGCGACCACGGTCCGATGACGAGGAAGTTGGTATCGTTGTTTTGATCTTTGGGTTCGGTTGCCTGGTACGCCGCGATCGCACCGTAGATGTCCTCCTGATCCCAGAGGCTGTGAACGTACAGGGTCGCAACTTTGAGAGGTTGGCTGGCCAGAACCTTATCGAGCGCCTGGCCCTGCCAGAATGCGTCATAGGCCGGGTGCTGCATCAGGTTTTTCCCAATCCCCACTTGATCCAACCCCCTGCGGCGGCCGATCTCTCCTGCGGAGCCTCCCTTCAGATAGAAATCATAACGATCGCTCTCGTCGCCTTCTTCGCTTTCTGCAGAATAGTGCTGAAGTTCTTGGCTATAGATAAAATCCAGCATCATCTGGCGGAATGCGCCGCCATGGAACCAGTCATCTCCGATCCAGGTGTCCACCATGGGATTGATTGCGACCGCGGCTTTAAGCGCCGGGTGGGGATTGACAAGCCCCATGAGCACCAGGAATCCGTCGTAGGATGTCCCGATCATTCCAACGCGCCCGTTGTTTTCAGGGACGTTCTTAAGGAGCCATTCAATGGTGTCGAACGTGTCGGTCGAATGATCGGCGCTGCCCGGATTCAAAGGCCCGCGCAGCGGCAGATTCATTACATAATTCCCCTCGGAGCGATGCTTGCCGCGGATATCCTGAAATACGCGGATGTAATGTGCCTCCGCGAAAATATCATCTCCAACCGGCAGAATGGACTCGAGTCTGGACCCCTTTTCGGGCGGCACGCGCGTCGATGCACCGTAAGGCGTGCGGGTAAGCATGATCGGCATGGGCTCCTTTATCCGGGGGATCAGGATGATCGTGAACAGTTTTACCCCATCCCGCATCGGGATCATTGCTTCGCGCCTGTCGAAATCAAAACTCTTTTTATCTTCATTAAGTGTCTCGGCAAGAAGATCGGGGTCCAGCGGCGTATGGATTTGAGCCAACCCGGGTGTCCCGGGGAGTGAAAATAGCAGGATTGCTGCAAGACAAAAAACCTTCCATCGTCCCATTGTTCTATCTCCACAAAAGTCCCTGAATGATAGCACGCCGGTTCCAGGCTTACTCGTTTCACATATTCCCTTACTGGTTCACCGCTGAGGAGAGAAGGCTGATACTGCCACTTTGAAACTGCTTTCATGGCTGCTTTTGCCAGGGTCGGTTGGCCGCTAAGCAACTTCATATCCTGCACCTTGCCGTCCCTGGCGATCACCACTTCAAGGCGTACCGTCCCATGCATGCCTGCCTTTTTCGCCTCGCTGGGATAGGTTGGCTTGGGATGATAAATCCGCCTTTTTGACATCACCACGCCACCCACGCAAATTCGCCAAGGTGTGTTTTTCGCTTGGAGGGCAATCGCCATTCCTTTTTGTGAACCCCACTGCGGACTTCTGGCACACCTCCACTATTGCTGGGTTGAGCCCGATCTATAGAAACCCTCCGGGTGGGACGATAAGTTTGCCGAGGAGCGACGATGAACAACATTGGAGCGGTCGTCAGTTTTTCGGCAAACGAGTACAAATTCCTGGCTCCCTGTCTCAAAGA